>JAYULN010000188.1:0-2232 GCA_043763525.1 Hymenobacter sp. | reverse complement strand
AATAAAATATTTTTCCAATTGCTCAGGAGTCAAGTCGTGAACAGGTGCTTTTTTGATGGTCATGGCGCTAAAAAACAGGTTGTTACATAACACAATTTTATCCTCAAAAAGTGTAAATCTCTTCTGTAACAAAACTTGTGACTAAGAATAGCCAACACCGGGGGTTAAACCGGGGGCACCAATTAAAAAAGGCCACTTACGGTATCGTAAGTGGCCTTTTAGCGCTCTCTCCTGAGACCGTCGTATGCCTTAACGCAGTTAAAAACGCGGTTTTTAGGTCGATTTTGTCCCGGTTTATGTCCCGAAATCAGGTTGTGTCCCCGTTTTGTGCGCCCGCTTCGCTCCCTGATAAATCTAATTTTATAAAAAGTACTATTTCTTCACCCCGCCGGCTAAGCCAAGCCCAGTTGCTCAAATTTACGTTGCAGCAGCGACACGTAGTCACCCTTCAACTCTGGTGGCAGGAAGCTTTCCGCCAGCAGCTTCTCCCAGGCCGGCCGGGCGCGAGTAAACTTCACAAACAGACTCGTCATCACCTTCTCATCCACGCCGGCCCGCTGGCCCGCCGCGCGGAAATCCTCCTGCCGCAGCCTCCTCTTTTTGCCGTTCAGCGTCAGGGCCAGTTCCTCCGCATCGGCCGGGTTAACCAGCGCCGTGGCCACTAGGTCGTAGGCCGGGGCCAGCCCGTAGCCTTGGCCCGGCGTGTGCAGCAGCGAGAAGTTCTTCAGGTGCATATCGGCGTTGCCGGTCAGGAAGCAGAAGAGCACCAACTCGTAGAAATTCACCACGTCCAGGCCGGGGTTAGCGGAGAAGCTGCGCAGGGCTTTGGCTATCTGCTCGTGCGAGCCGTCGTATTTATTCTCGGTCAGCCGTTCGGTTAGCTGGCACATGTCTTCCATGTGCAGCTTCTTCCCCTTCCGGCGGTCGATGCGGCGCGTCACGTAGGCCAGGGCCCCGTCCTGCAGCCGCAGCAGGCCGTGCGGCACCGTGGCAATGCGGGCCGCATCGGCCAAGTGCATGGTGGCATCTTCCACTTCCGGCAGGTGCGGGTAACGCGAGGTCGGCGGCTTCAGAATGTACTCGCCGCCCAGAGCCCCCACGATAGTCAGCCAGGCGGGCCCATCCGCGGCGCTGCCCGGCACCAGCGACAAAGACAGCTTGGGCTGCACCCCCGTCACCGTCATATGCTGGCGTACAATCTCCTCCGCCAAGCCCAGCATCTGCGCTTGCGAGTAGGGAAAAGCCGGCGGCGTTGCCCGCCCAAATAGCTTGCGGCTGCAGGCCGGGTGATAGTCCAGCTGGCCATCTGCCAGCAGCTGATAGCAGTATAGGCAGCGGCTCATGCTTCGTCGTCAACATTAGGAAGTGGGTGGATGCTCACGGCGCCGATACAGTCGCGGCAGCAGGCCAGCAGCAGCCCCATCCGGTCCCGGACGTTCAGCTTCCAGTTGCGCTCGGCCACGTCCAGCAGCCAGCCTTCGGGAATCAGCCCATCGAAGAAGGGAAACAGCACCCGCTCCACGTAGGGCTGCTCGCGCAGCGGCAGCGTCAGGCTCACCGGCTCCGCGGTGGCGGCAGCCAGGTAGTCCGGCGCATAGGCGAAGGTGTAGCCCTGCTCATCCTGCTTCAGGTAGCCCGCCACCTGACTGTGCATGTGTACTTCTGCTTGGCGCATGGCTTATTCCGTTTCGGGTGAAGGCAGCACGGGTACCGGCCCTACTTCGTGGCCGAACAGCTGTAGCACGGCGTTGACCTTATCCAGCCGCAATGTGGCCTTTCCTTGTTCGAGCTCGCGCACGAAACGCAGGCCCACGCCCGCCTTGGCCGCCAGGTCGGGCTGCGAAAGTCTCAACAAGCGGCGGCGCTGTTTTACGAAAGTAGCCAGTGGGTCAAGCATGACGAATACCCGAACGGGTACAATTAACAAGCAAGCGAAGTATAGTACACCTTAACGGGTATAAATATACTGAATCCGACCCCAACTATACCCAATAGGGTATACTCCGCAGTTGCCCGCTGTCAGAGTAGTAGCACCCGAATGCCCACTACCCATGTAACAGGCTCACCTGACTCAAAACTATTCTACCCGTCCCCGAATAATATCTACCACCTTCCAAAGCCCGCGAATATCCTCTCCCTCCACGGTCAGCATGCCGGCCATCGGGTTGTCGGAGTGCAGCACGAGCTGCCGCTTGGTCAGCAGGTCATTATCCTTGATGCGTTTTATCGTGA
>JAYULN010000187.1:0-5547 GCA_043763525.1 Hymenobacter sp. | reverse complement strand
CCTGGCCGTGAAAGCGGATACGCAGGTGATGGTCCGGGTCGGCATAGCGGATGAAAAACCACTTATCAATCAGGCCCTCGGCCGCTAACATTTCGGCCAGGGGCTTCATGTATTCCGCCAGCACCTGGTCGGCCGTCTTCACGCCGCAATAAATCTTGAAGTATAGCCATTCCGAACCCAACCCAAAATGCCGCGCATGATTGCCCGAATGCGTCCGCTTTCGGTGCGGCCTGGCAAGCAGCGGCACGTTGGCAGTAAACTGCAGCGGGATAACAAACTCGTTGTTAAATGACGCGCCTTGCCCTTGCACAAAGCTTTTCTGCTGGGCAAGCAAGCACTCCTGGACAGTGACACGGTTATTCGATTTAATCATCGACTGCAACACCCGAACGCTGAGAACATTTTCCAAATCCAGGGGCAGCTCATTATCATTTTCCCGCAACGATATCCACCGGGGCATGCGCCGCCGCTCCCGCAGCGTCTGTAGCAGGCGGAGCGCCGTTTCGGGGGCGGCATTTTTAAGGGGGGCGAGCTCTTCCTGGGTCAGGGTCCATTGTGCCTTACCCAAAATCACCTTGCCGTATGTTACCCGGGGCAAAAAATCAGCTTGCCCAACCGGGCCCCAGTCCCATTTGGCGTGCACCGGCGTTTCCTGCTGCTGCAGGTCGCACAGAAAGTGATAGGAAGGCAGCGTGTTGTGGAAGTAATTATGGGCTGAGCTCATCCGGGGAATTACTTCCCGGGCCAGCTTTTTAGACCGCAAAACCAGCCGGCCGTTCCGGAAAGAGAGCAACAAGTCATGCAGGGGCAAGCTGTGGTCTTCATCGACACCCGGTTGCGTCAGGATGGGGATTTCATATTCCCGCAGTACGGGACGGATAATAACGTTGCCGGCGCGGGACTGATTGATGTGCACAATTTCCGCCAGCACGGCATCTGGGTAGTTGTCGGCCTCGCGGGCCAGGCACGTTTTAATATCGGCGGTGAGCTGTTCGTCCAGGTGACAGAACCGCCCCAGGTAGTTCGCGGCCGAAGGCCCGGTTGTACCATGATACAGCAGCGAATACGCGCCCTCGTCCACGGCTCGCGGCGAGGCGGCCAGCACGCTAATCACGCTGCTCAGGGAAAAAGGCAGCGCCGCCGACGGGCTCTGCAAACGCGTAAAGGGAGTCAGGTCCAATTCGTCCAGCCGCAGTACCCCTTCCTGGCGACTAACTACTTTCAGGTACGCGTCGAACAAGAACCTGTGCCAGGGAGTCCAGCGGAAACTCGGGCTTTCTGAGCGGACACCGTCGATAATCAACCCGTCCAGCAGCGGAGCCTGGTCCGCGCTGGCACCTTCGTGGAAGGGGTAGCCAAGGCCTGTTTCCGCGTCGAGCACCATGGTCAGCTCTACTTCCTGGCCTTCGTACTTTTTTTGGAATGCCTCGCCGAAGCGCACGAGATTTTGCTCCGGCTCCGGGCGATTGATGCGCAACAGGAAGCGCACCGCCCGTTGCAGTTCCTCAGCCACCTCCTCGTTCAGGGAGCAGGCCGTAGTGGGCTTGCGCAGGTCAACCTGGAAGAGCTGTCCCAGCTCGTAGGATACGCCCAGGGGTTCCAGTAGCCGTTCGATGGCCCGGTACGCCTGTACCGCTTCGGCCGCGGGCCGCGTGCTCAGCTGGTCCAGGGCCGCACGCAGGGCCTGGAGCTGGCTCACCAGGTCTGCGGTCCCCGGGACTGGCATGAGCACTTCGATGATGTTGAGTAAGTAGTCTTTGCCCGTAACGATGGGTTCGAGCTTACTCGTTAGTACCTGGCTATCGAGTAGCTCGTGCACAAAGTCCAGGGCTTCCGCCGGTGTCACCTGGTCGTCGGCCAGGTGCTCGGCGATGGTGGCCACCGTAGCACCTTTTTCCGCAATAGCCAGCGCTTTGATGAGGTAGTCGTTGGCATCCAGATTCACCAGATGGTGCGTCCGGTTGCGATTGAAAACCCGGTATTCTACCAGCCGAAGGCTCGCGCTCGTTCTGTACAGCGTGGTGTTGGGGTAGTACGTTAAGTGGGCCCGGACGGCCGGGTTGCCGGCAATGCGCAGGGCCAGCGCGCACAAGTAATCCATGTCCAGGCGCACGTGCTTGTGAAACGCCGGGCGGTCGACGAATTCGATGCTGGTTGCGGCTGCCAGCTCCCCGCGCGATATCCCGGCAAACAGGCCAAACGGGGTGCTACGGTAGCCCATGCGCAGCAGGTACTTGGCGATGGTAACCTCCAGCCTGGCCACTTCTTTGGCATCCGTTAAGGCACCTTGCTGCCAGCGCTCAAGCACCTCGTACAGAGCCGGGGATGCCAGGAAGAGGGCCTCCTGAACAAAAGGGGCCTGGCAAAGCTCCCAGGCACTATCAACGGAAAGATTTTCGATGGCCCCAAATGGCAGAACGGGAGAGCGCAGGCAAAAGAAGCCGCAGTGGGAAAGCATAACAGAGTGCAGAAATGGGTAGCGAGTTCAACCGCAGATGATAACGGACAGGGGGAGGCCCCTTTATGGGCTTGAAAAATGCTACCGAGTACCCGTACGAATGATTTGTTCAGTGATGGTTTGCGCTGCGCGAAAAACTGACGCATCACGATTTGAGCCACCGCCAAAAAAAATTCCGCTGGTACTGATGCCAGCGGAATTCTTCTTTACGGAGAGGAAGATGAGCAGCTCAGGTCCAAATCAAGAAAAAGCATGCAACTCCACTCCCGAAATCGGGAAGAAGTCTTAACCCCCACTGACCGGCCATTCGCAGGCTGATGACACGGGCATTGCCATCGCTTACCGACCGGGTCCATTGCTATGTCCCGCTGGTAGTGAGTTTAGCTAAAAATGCCGGCTCACCAGCGTCCATATTACTACTGGTGGTCGTTGTAACCACAATCGTAAGCGCTGCCTGCACCTGCGGCCTTGGAATGCCGGCATACCGAACCCCATGACAACGAGTACGTGAAGCCGCCTTTTACAGCCGCCATTTCCTGCTTGTCGAGGCCGGCGACCGTGGTTTTGTTGAGGGTAAGCTTGGTGGTGAGCTTTTTCATAAAAAGAATTTGGTAATACGCTCACATCCCAACGCCACAACCTGTGGGCTTTCGGTGAGGTCCGGCAAATGTATATTATTAAAACGGAACTTTAAAATATATAATATAGACATCAGGGCAACCGCATCAAGTTAGGCCCATGTGCCCCCAGTGCTTGGAAACGGTATAGAGGTGTTCAAAAAATCGAAAAGCGGCTGCTACTAAAATGCCTCTATAGGCTGGAAAAACAGTTTAATATTTTGGTGCGGTTGCCCTGCATAGACACTAAATTTTTTTATAGTTTGGCTAGCGGGCCAGTTTAACCGACCGGGCGAACGTAAACCGATTTAACGTATTTAGGACTTACGCAAAACCGTATTCTTTAAGCCCCAGCGGGGCGGCATATTGGTAGTAACCGACTGAAAAACAGGAGTAAAGCCCCAGAGGGGGCGTGCCCGGTAGGGCGACATTCGCCAGAACGGCGGCCGAGTGCCGCCCTACCGGGTACGACCCCTCTGGGGCTTTGTTCTGGGGGGACAATGTTTTACTGCCGACATGCCGCCCCGCTGGGGCTCGCAAACGGCGCATTTGCGTCAGTCCTAAAGTACATACAATTAGATAAAAAATTAAAGAAATTATATAATAAAAATAAAAAGTATCTGTGGTTTGTGCAAGGGCCGGATGTGGCCGGTAAACCCCGTTCCGGACGGCCCGTCCGCAGGTAGCCGAACGGGTGACGGATGGATACCCGCACGCCGGTATAAACCGGGGTGTCATTTATAAATAGTCGGGACCAATGGTAATGAGGTCGGTACGTAGCACATTCGCAAAGCCCGGAGAAACCAAAACCCGCCGCCCGTGCCGTAATTTAGCCCCATGATGAAAGTCGTACCCGCTTCCGAACCCCTCGTGCTGCTCGAATGCCTCGTGGCCGGCACCTCGCACCGCCCCAACCTGGAGAAATACGAACCCAAGCTGAAAGTGGGCCAGGCCCTGCTGCTTAGCCGCGAGGCCGATAACCACTACGACGACTGGGCCGTGCAGGTGCATACCGCCCCCGCCACCGACCCCGCCAACGTGTGGCTCGGCTACCTGCCCGAGGGCCGCAACGAAACCGTGGCCCGCCTGCTCGATGCCGGCAAGCACGTCTCGGCCCGCCTCAACCACAAATCCTGGGAAACCGACTGGCTGCACCTGGATATTGAGGTGCTGTTACACGAATAGCATGAGACCTCCGAACGAATAAGAAAGTCATGCTGAGCGTAGCCGAAGCATCACATTCTTTGTGTACGACGGGTTTTTTAGCACACAAAGGAGCTTTTTTGCCCCAAAATAAGTTACTCATTAGCTTAGTAACAAGTAACCAATAATATTAGCAACTATCATTATGCGCGAAGCCTTTCTCACCGGCGACAATGAGCACTTCGATGCCACCGACAAGGACATCGACAAAGCCCTGCGGCCCCTCAGTTTCGACGATTTCACGGGCCAGGAGAAAATCCTGGAAAACCTGAAGGTTTTCGTGGCCGCTGCCAAAATGCGCGGCGATGCCCTCGACCACGTCCTGCTGCACGGCCCGCCCGGCCTGGGTAAAACCACGCTCTCGCACATCATTGCCAACGAGCTGGGCTCCGGCATTAAGATGACCAGCGGCCCGGTGCTCGATAAACCCAGCGACCTGGCCGGCCTGCTCACCAACTTGGAGCCGCACGACGTGCTGTTCATCGACGAAATTCACCGCCTCAACCCCGTGGTGGAAGAGTACCTGTACTCGGCGATGGAGGACTACCGCATCGACATTATGCTCGATTCGGGTCCGAATGCCCGCTCGGTGCAGATTTCGCTGTCGCCCTTCACCCTCGTGGGTGCCACCACCCGCTCGGGCATGCTCACGGCTCCGCTGCGGGCGCGCTTCGGCATCTCGGCCCGGCTCGAATACTATGACTCGAAGCTGCTGACCACGATTGTGCTGCGTTCGGCCGAAATCCTCGGCACGCCCATTCACGAAGACGCGGCGTTTGAAATTGCCCGCCGCTCGCGTGGTACCCCGCGCATTGCCAACAACTTGCTGCGCCGCACCCGCGATTTTGCCCAAATCAAGGGCGACGGCACCATCACGGTCGAAATCGCCCAGTTTGCCCTCAATGCCCTCGACGTGGATGCCCGTGGCCTCGACGACATGGACAAGCGCATCCTCACCACCATCATCGACAAGTTCAAGGGCGGCCCGGTGGGCATCAGTACCATTGCCACGGCTTGTGGCGAGGAAGGCGAAACCATCGAAGAAGTGTACGAGCCGTTCCTGATTCAGGAAGGCTACATCAAGCGTACCAGCCGTGGCCGGGAGGCCACCGAGGCGGCTTACCAGCACCTGGGGCGGCTGCTGCCGCAGAACATGCGGGGCAACAACGGTAGCCTGTTTGATGAGATAACGTCGTAGAGACGCATAATTGCGTCTCGTCGTTGAACATCACCGTTAAACGACGCAGATGTAGAGACGCAAGTATGCGT
>JAYULN010000186.1:0-2237 GCA_043763525.1 Hymenobacter sp. | reverse complement strand
GCGCTCAGCTGCTCGAAAGCCCCTTTTTGCGGCTCAAACGAGAGGATTTCGCCCTGGTAGTCAAGCATGCGTAACTCGCTGCCAAACTGGCCGATGTTGGCCCCCACATCAAACACCAGGTTGATGCCTGCATTACGCATCAGCAGGCCCCGCTGGCCCAGCAGCGTGGTGCTCAGGGGCTGAAAGCGAACAATGTCGACCCCACACGAGCGGGTCACGGCGCGGGCAGTACGGGTAATGGTTTTGATGAGGGTGTCCATGGTGTTTGACAGAAAAATGGTTGATGAAACGGTGAAGAATAGGGCTGGTTAAACCGGGCTGACCATCGTGGCTTCCCAGCGCACGGTTTCCTGGTCCTCAAACACGATGAATTCGTCGAATGAGGTCACGGGCTGGTCGGGGCGGTGGAGGTGGCAGAGCGGCACCCGGCCCATGAAGGATGCCCACATCGAGTAAGTGCTCAGCGGCCCAATGATGTAGTCGCAGCCGGCCATGGCGTAGAGGTCTTCCACGGGATGGTTGGATGAGCGGCCGGTGTCGAAGCCGGCAAAATCAGCGTCCGCAATGGGTTCGTTCGAAAACAGCAGGAACCGCACCCGGGCATCGGGCGAAAACAACGCCTGCATACCGCGCATGGCCCGCACGTAAGTAGTATTATCGTAGAGGAAAGCCCCGCCCTGCCACCCGGCGTAGTCGCCGCGCCGGATATGCACGCCAACCAGCACGTCGGCCTGCGTGCGGTTGGTGGCCAGCACCTGCTCCACAGCCTGGCGGTGGGGCTTGATGGGCTGAAAAAACCGCCGCAGCATATCCGCGTGCTTGGCGAAGTTGCGTTTGTCGCGGTATTGCCACCCGTGCAGCAGCACGTGGCGCGGGCCGCGGGCCTGGGCCAGGTAGGCGGGGCTGTTGAGGTTGACGCCGCCCGCCAGCGGGTCCACTAGCACCCGCACGCCCAGTAGGCGGTGCAGCCAGGGCAGGCGCGTCAGAATATCGCCGCCCCAGCGCCAGTGCAGCAGGCGAAAGAGCAGCTCGGGCACGGGCTGGCCGGGCTGCATGCGGACGGGCAGCCGGCCAAAGAAGCTGGATTGTCGCCCGGCTGTGCCCTCAAAGTACGCCGCGTAGGGCCCAAAAGAAGGAATGGCCAGCTCGTAGTTATGCTCCACGGCGTTGGCTAGAAAATGGGATGTCAGCAGCAAATGGTTGCCGAAACCGTCCAGGTCTTGCGTAAGAATTACCATGGGAGTAGGGTAAAGGAGTGAAGAATATGGTTTAGGGTGGTTTTTTTAATTACAACGTCATGCTGAGCTTGTCGAAGCATCTCTACCGCTTCGTTGTGGCAGCATTAATTTCTGCTGTTACGCCATGCCTTGGTTCAAGCGCCGCTGGGGGGGTAGCGCGAACTGTGTAGTTCGCGTCCCCGGGCCGTTCGGGCGGCTTTACTGGCGCGGGGACGCGAACTACAAAGTTCGCGCTACAACTTACTGCGTAACAGCAGCTCATAACTCTCTATATGCGCCTGCTGCTGCTCGATAACTTCGACTCCTTCACCTTCACGCTGGCCGATTACCTGCGCCAGTTGGGGGCCGAAGTCGTGGTGCGCCGCAACGACGTGCCCCTGGTCGAGCTGGAAGCGCTGGTTTTCGACGGAATTGTGCTATCACCCGGCCCCGGCACGCCGGCCCAGGCCGGCGTAATGCCGGCCGTTATTCAAGCGTTTCATCGGCGCAAGCCCATGCTGGGCGTGTGCCTGGGGCATCAGGCCCTGGGCGAATTTTTTGGGGGCACCGTGGTGCGGGCCGCCCGGCCCATGCACGGCAAGGTGTCCGATATGCGCTGCGATACCGCCGAACCGCTGTTTGCCGGCCTGCCCACCGCGCAGCCGGTTACGCGCTACCACTCGCTCATTATCAGCGAGCCGCTGCCGCCGGTGCTGCGGCCGCTGGCCCACACCACCGGCCCCCAACCCGAGCTGATGGCGATGCGCCACCGCACGCTACCGCTCTACGGTGTGCAGTTTCACCCCGAAGCCCTGCTTACACCGCACGGATTGGCAATTTTGGCCAATTGGCTCCGCTGTTGTATCATTGCCTAACCCGGTTGTTGTTGGTTGCTAAGTAGTCGAACATAAGTATTCGGTAGTCAGACCCAATGTTAAATTTTGATTGACAGCATTTTGATGTCCGACTACTGACTACTTAATACTGGCTACCTACTTAATTTCGCGTTATGGGTTGCAG
>JAYULN010000185.1:0-5555 GCA_043763525.1 Hymenobacter sp. | reverse complement strand
CGGGCGGCGACTTGGTAGGCATTGGCTACGATGCCCGTTCGGGCTCCGTCAATATCAATCCCGTGCGGATGGCATTAGCCGTATTTACCATCGCCACCCTTGGAGCAGGGTCTACTTTATCGCTGGCCGCAAATGTTGGGATTCAACTTGGGGCCTCGACTGCGATAGGCATTGGCATGGCCGCTGCGGGCATTGGACGGTTGGGCGGGGTTTCCGGGTTCAATACCGAGCCGTCTCGCTATGTCAATTCCCGTTGGTACGGCCTTGATGAGTATTGGACGTTCTTTGATAACAGGGCCACAGAGTATGCATACGGGTCTCTTCACTTTGGCGATATGAGTCAACAGAAGCCCAACTGGACAAATGACCAGCAAAGCCGAGGACCTACCCTTACCGTCAACGGTAACTCAATTGGCCGAGCGCAACCGTTCCACAACGTCCGCAATTGCGGAAACGATGGAAACTGGACCGCTGAGACCGCATCGGATATCTACCAATATGGCGCGAAAAGTGATGGCAGCTATTATGCTTCCAGCTTTCGCCCAATCAGCACTGCCCACGACTACTTTAGCGTCATGGGCGAGGGGGTGACCGGCTCAATACGCCCTAATCGCCTGGACATGGGCAGTGTTGCCAACCCGCAGGTCAACATAAAGGAAGGCAAACATTTCAAGTATGACGTGGCCGGCTTCCTGCCCGAGCAGAGCTACAAGGTAGGCTTTCGCTACGATAACAGCATTTCCAACGGGTACGATTACCACGACTACACGCCGGCAGGGAGCGCCAACCGAACCGGGTTTGATATTAACTCCGGCAACAACAGCATCGCCATCACCGACCCTCGTTTGCAGGACGGCGGCAATCGCACCGCTCCGGCCCGAGAAGGCCTTTACGATGGCACCAACGGTAACCGCCGATTGGTACAAGGAAAGCATGTGGTTTGGTATACCAACCAGGAGATTAAAAGCATGTACACCGGTTCATTGGACGGTAATGGCTCGGGCTTCCTTGAGTTTGAGCGCCCGACAGCAGCCAGTGGCTCCAATAATCCCTTTCGCGAACACCTGCGCCCCACGGCGATTGGCGCTTTTGCTGTTACCGCCGAAGACGGCACCACCTATCACTACTCGCTGCCGGTTCTGCAATTCAAGATTCACACGCAATCGGATGAGATTCACACCACGGTTGGCGAGCCGGGCAAGTTCACCCATGATGAAAAAGGTTATACTACGACGTGGCTGCTGACCGCCATCACTTCCCCCGACTACATCGACCGCAACCACTCGGGAACCGTCGACGCGGCAGATTGGGGCGGCTGGGTCCGGTTTCAATACGGCAAGTTCTCCTCCGCTTATAAATGGCGCCAGCCGTACATTGGCACCTCCTACGGAGAGGATGATGCCAACCTCGACATGGCTGGCTATTCGGAAGGGTACAAGCAAACCTATTACCTCAATTCCATCAGCACCCGCAGCCATACGGCCCTCTTCGTAAAAAGTGTACGACACGACGCCAGGGGGCATTTCCAGGCAAATGTCTGGCCCGGTGGAAGCAACCACGGCAACTTCAATCTTGACGAACGCTACCCGGCCTCTTCCCTACGCCTGGACGAGGTCATTCTCCTGGATAACGCGACGTTGGCCAAGCTCCAAACCCCCGATGGCATCCGGGCAACAGGAGACACCCAGCCCCTTCCCGCATTAACCAATTCAACGGCAACCGGCTATTTTCCGAACGAACCGTTCACGAGCTACGACCACATGGACAATGTGCTTGATGTAAATGATTTGTCCGTTGATTCACGTATCAAGAATTTCGTATATGCCAACGCAATACGCCGCATCCGGTTTAACTATGGCTACGATTTATGCCGGGGCACACCCAACTCATTCAGCGGTCCTAGCTTACCCTCAATGACCGAGGAACAAATGTCGAAGGATCGGAGCGGTAAATTGACATTGAAAAGTGTCTCGGTCTTTGGCCCTTCTATCGCGGGGATTCCCACCAAGATTGTCCCTGATTTTGCCTTTGAATACGGCGGGCAGTACAACAACCCCAATTACAGCAAGGAGTGCTGGGATGGCTTTGGAATGTACCGGCAATTCGGGCAACGAAACATTACGTCGCACACCGCTTCTGCGGCGGTGTATCCTGCCCCGTGGTCGCTCAGTCGCATTACTTCACCGTTGGGTGGAATGACTGATGTAACCTACGAACGCGATACGTATGCTCATGTGTCTGAGTATGGCACAACAAAAATCAGGCTATCCAATACCAACTGTTCGCGACAACTTCAGGTTAATAAGTTGGATTTCCAAGGGGTTATTACTGACTTCATTAAACCTGATACGTGGTTGCCGATTACTGGCACTGCTTTTTTTGTGTGTCCCAGTGGTGGCATAATTGGCAGAAAATACACTTCCCAGTATGTCCAAGTTGAGTCGATAACATCTAGTGGAAATAACTCATGGCTGGTGACCTTAAAACCGGCATTTCAGCCGACCCCTGAGGGTGGTGATTCTTATTGCAATAGCAGCAATGCATCTGGATTCAGCATGCAAGTAGAGACCACTTTGCCTCAAAACAAAGTTGGGGGCGATATTCGAGTGGCTTCCATCACCACCGCTGATGAGAGCGGGAATGCCTACAAGGTCAGGTATCTATATACAACGGATGCAAATACGTTGGTGCCGAATAGCGGCTTTGTCCCAATGGCAAACAGCTCCGGAGTCATCTCAAAAGAACCTGGTTTTATCGGTCGTTTCGAATACGATTTCGAAGGCAACTACGACTACCCCGCCACCCCTGTATTATACAGCAAGGTGACGGTATTTCGAGGGATATTGACAAATAATAGTACGAACTGGGACCAGCGGGAGGTTTATTCCTTCATTACCCCTGAGGCAGGCATGGTGACCAACACGTTTTCGCCGGATTGGAGGAGCTTTAATAACGGAACCAACGCGCACGTCGAGTTATACGCGAATCGGACGGTGGTTGATGCCGGCCGCATCGGTCAGCCCCGGCAGGTACAGGTTTACAACCGCCATGGGCAACAGGAGTTGAGCACCGACTTTACTTACGCTAGTACAATTGCGAACACCAGCGGGCGAACCGGGCAAGGACATTTTACCGAAGGTTTATTAAGTAATGAGATGCTGGATTACGACTTTTACCGCATCAATCGTTCGGTGAAAGAGTACGTCCCCAGCGTCATGTCCGGGTCGCGCAGCACGCGTAACGGTATCAGCATTGAAAACACGAACCTTCTCTATGATTACTACACGGGCCAGGTGGTTGAAACGAGTTTCCGCAATTCCCGGAACCAGGTTTATCATTCCCGAAGTGTTCCGGCCTACACACTGTTCCCAGGAATGGGCGCAAAAGGGGATAATGGCAGCAATAGCCATATGTTGGCACAACAAGCTGCTTTTTACACCTATAAAGAGAAAGCAGGCGGGGTTACTTATGACCCTATGATTCCCTTTAACCCACGGGCAGTAGGCATGCTATCCGCAGGGGTACAATTGTGGAGCAATAGTTGGACGGGGTACCGGACAAGTAACACTGCGGGAACTTACGAAGACGAAACGGGAACGCAACAGCCTGTATGGAGGCAAGCGGCAAGCTACGTGTGGCAGTCCTCCCTCGTCAACCCGGATGGCACCTTCAATAATTTCACCAATTTTGCCTGGACTGGTACCCCGGTAGCTAGCTGGATAAAAGGCGGCGAAGTGGTACGATACGACCATTACTCGCACGGCGTGGAAAGTAGAGACGTGAATGGGCTGTACTCGACCAGTAAAACCGGGTACAATCAAACGCAGCTGATTGCCACGGCCGCAAATGCACGCTACACAGAACTGGCTTATTCGGGAGCAGAGGACAAGCTGCTGGTCGGCGGGAACATACACTACGGAGGCGAAGTCACCTCCCAAGGAACCCAGGATAATACGGTGGCCCACACCGGAGAGTACAGCACCCGCACAACCATTGGGCAAAATGGCTTTTTATACCAAGGTGTTGGTGGAGTGGACCTGCTGCTTAATAAGCAATACCAGTTGAGTGCGTGGGTGCATTCCTCGGACGCCTCCCGTGTTGGCCAACTTTTTATAGATGTTAATGGCACCTCGTTGGCTACGGCAACCATTGCCAGCGCCCAAACACGCAAAGCAGGTGATTGGTATCGATTATCGGTAACCGCTTCCCTACCCGCGTCGGCAAATGGCCAACTGGTACAGGTAGGCTGCCGCAACATGGCAACGGGCAACTCCTCCGCAACCGTAAATTTCGACGACTTTCGGTTTTGGCCGGTTAATGGAACCGCATCCAGTTCCGTTTACGATGCTAAGATGAGTAAGCAGACCTTTGCGTTGGATAACGAAAACCTGTTTACCCGCTATGAATACGACAAAAACGGTCGTCTAAAGCGTGTTTACAAAGAGGCATTCGATAAACCAAATCAACCGATTATGGCCAGCAAACTGTTGAAGGAATACGACTATAACTTCGCTAACATGAACAATCCATCCTGGGAAGCCTTTGCATATCGTTGCAAAATGACCCCTTATGGTGATTATACTAACATGGACGAGCGCCAAGAGCGAGCCATTGACCCCGCAAACCCGTCACAGTACATCTACAGTTCTTGGATAGAGAACAATCCGTCGGTTGAGTGTAAGTCTTGCGGACCTCACCCTCAGCAAGTATTCTATGTTCCTGCAGGCGCAAGCCAAGGAAGTTGTATTACCGCTAGGGTCACCATCTCAACCACAAGTACCGGAACTGGTGCGAACAGAATGTGTCGTGATACCAGGACATACCACTATGACGGCACAACGATGCCAAACTACATGGGTCTAGCCGGCACAGCATACTCCTGCCCTGGTACGGGTACGGTTCCAACTGGGAGCGACCCTGCTTCTCCAAGGCCCGGGAATATCAAAATAAAATAGCAATACCCGTATTTGCAACCCGTTGTAAAATAGCAAGATAATGAAAATTTTCCTACTAGTTTTCTTTGTGCTGCTTGCAGGGCCAAGTCATGCACAATCTGTAAGTTGGAATTGGGGCCGCCAAATAGGGGGAACCGGAGCTGATGGGGCCAGCAATACGGCAATTGATGCCGCGGGTAACACTATTCAGGTTGGGACCTTTAGCAACGCAGTAACCATTGGGGCAACTACTTTAACAAGTTTAGGAGACATGGCTCTTTACTTGGTGAAGTATAATAGCCAAGGCCAACTGGTATGGGCTCGACAAGCAGGCGATGCCCCGGCTCCGGGTAGCGGCATTGCCAGCGCGAGTGGGCTTTCGCTCACCACGGACATTAGTGGCAACATTTACGTGGTTGGTGCTTTCAACGGTTCGGTGACCTTTGGTTCGACTACGCTCAACGCTCCAATAGGGCCTGCTGGAGGTGCGGTCAATAGCTTTGTGTGCAAATACAGCTCCGCTGGAAGCCCTATTTGGGCCATCCTTGCAGGAGGTCCTATTCGTACAGAGGGCTATGATATTGCGGTCGATAATATTTCTGGAAACGTGGTTGTTGCCGG
>JAYULN010000184.1:0-2239 GCA_043763525.1 Hymenobacter sp. | reverse complement strand
ATATGGTCGCGAATCACGTCGTAGTTCTCCGTCATGGCCACCCAGTCGGTGGTGGTGCGGTCGCCCAGCGTGGCAATGGCCATGCCGCTGATGATGGCCACCTCGCTCAGCATCTCGCCGGCCAGCGGCACCAGAATACCTTTGTTCTGGCTCACCACGCCCATCGAGTTTTCGCAGCTGGTCATCTGGTGGCCGGCCTTCTGCATGTCGATATCGACGTGGGCGAAGCAGGGCAGCAACAGGCTGGTTTTGCCGGTTACGAGGTGGCCGCGGTTGAGCTTGGTGCCCACGAAAACGGTCAGGTTCTGCTTGCGCATGCCTTCGGCGATGAACTCGGTGTCGGGGCCGGCGGCGAGCAGGTTGCCGCCCAGGCTGAAGTACACCTTGGTTTTGCCGGCGTTCATCATCTTGAGGCTTTCCACCACGTCGAAGCCGTCTTTGCGGGGCGGCGAGAAGTTGAACTCCTTTTGCAGCGCATCCAGAAAGTCAGAATGCACCCGCTCCCAAATGCCCATCGTGCGGTCGCCCTGCACGTTGGAGTGGCCGCGCACCGGGCAGGTGCCCGCGCCGGGCTTGCCAATGGCCCCCTTCAGCAAGTGCAGGTTCACGATTTCCTGAATCGTCTGCACGCCCTGGCGCTGCTGGGTAACGCCCATGGCCCAGCAGGTGATGATTTTCTGCTTGTGGGCAATGAGGTTGGCCGCTTCGAGGAGTTGGGCGCGGCTGATGCCGCTGATTTCCTCAATTTCCTCCCAGCTGGTGTTGTTCAGGGTTTCGACCACGGCCTCGAAGCCGGTGGTGTATTCCTCGATGAAAGCGTGGTCGAGCACCTGGCCGGGGTTCAGCTTTTCGGCTTCCAGCAAGTGCTTCATGATACCGCGCAGCAGGGCCATGTCGCCGTCCACGCGCACTTGCAGGTAGAGGTCGGTAATCTGGGTGCCGTCGCCCAGGAGCGCGCCCAGTGCCCGCAGCGGGTTCATGAAATCCTGCGGGTTCTTGAAGTGGTTGAGGCCGGCTTCAATCAGCGGATTGATGCTGATGATTTTGGCCCCGTTGCGCTTGGCCTTTTGCAGGGCCGTGAGCATGCGCGGGTGGTTGGTGCCCGGGTTCTGACCGATGATGAGGATGACCTCGGCCTCGTGAATATCGTTGAGCGTGACCGACCCTTTGCCCAAGCCCAGCGTGGGGCTGAGGGCCGAGCCGCTGCTCTCGTGGCACATATTGGAGCAGTCGGGCAGGTTGTTGGTGCCAAACTCGCGCACAAACAGCTGGAACAGAAAAGCCGGCTCGTTCGGCACTTTGCCCGAGGTGTAGAACACGGCCTCGTCGGGCGAGTCCAGCGCGTTCAATTCTTTGGCAATGAGGCCGAACGCATCGGGCCAGGCAATGGGCGAGTAGTGGTTGTCGCCGGGACGCTTCACCAGGGGGTGGGTGAGGCGGCCGGCGTTGTTCTGGTCGCGGTCGGTCATGCGCGAGAGCTCGGCCAGGCTGTGTTGGGCAAAGAACTCGGGGCCGGCGGCCTTGTCGTCGGCATCGGAGGCGGTGGCTTTGGCTCCGTTCTCGCAGAACTCGGCTACCGAGCGGTGCTCGTCGGGGTCGGGCCAGGCGCAGCTGGAGCAGTCGAACCCATTTTCCTGGTTGAGGCTGAGCAGGGCTTTGGTGCCGCGCCCCACGCCGCCCTCCGTCCAGCTGAACTGCATGGACTTGAGCACGGCCGTGACCCCGGCCGCGACTTTTTCACGGCCTTCCAGGCGCAGGCCGGTGAGGGCTTCGGGTGGCTGGGCCAGCACGGGGTGCAGGTACTTGGCCTCCGAAGTGGGCGGGGCAGGAATGTGCTCGTGCGCGGGCGGCGTGCCAGCATTGGCCTCGTGGCCGGGCTTGGTGGGATGGTCGGCGGCGGGTATTTCGTAGTCGGCCACCGGAGCTTCGCCCTGGTCGGGGCGCTCACCGCTTTTGGGGGCTTGGCTGGCTTTCTGCTGATGAGTCTGGCCAGCTCTGCCGGGGTCGGAGACGGGGAAATCTTCCATCATTTTTAATTAAGAACAATGAGTTGTGAATAATGAGTTTTGGGGCAAACAGAACCATTATTGATTGAAGCCAATTTGCGGGTGCGCATCAGTGCATTTTCAACTCATAAGTAGTCGAACATAAGTATTCGGTAGTCAGACCCAATATTAAATCTTGATTGACAGTACTTTGATGTCCGACTACTGACTACTTAATACTGGCTACCTACTTA
>JAYULN010000183.1:0-5564 GCA_043763525.1 Hymenobacter sp. | reverse complement strand
AATTGCGGCTCTTCTGCGTTCAACCCCAAGCCAATTCTAATCGGCCGCGGCCTACTTCTTGGCGAATTTCTTCCGCAGCTCGTCCACCTGGTCGCGGAATTTCTTGTCCGAATCCACCAGGTCCGATACCGTTTGCACCGAGTGCATCACCGTGGTATGGTCGCGGCCGCCGAAGTGAAAGCCGATGGTTTTCAGGGTATGCGAGGTGTGGTGCTTGGCAAAGTACATGGCTACCTGCCGGGCCGTTACCACTTCCTTTTTGCGGGTTTTGTCTTTCAGCAGCTCAACTGAGATGCTGAAATACGCAGCCACGGTTTTCTGGATGAAATCGAGGTTCACTTCGGCCTCCACTTCCTCGATGATGTGGCGCAGGGCCTGCTTCACCATTTCCAGGTCGATGTCGCGGCGCGAAAGGCTACTCTGGGCCACCAGCGAAGCAATTACGCCTTCAAGCTCGCGCACGTTGGTATGCACCGAGTTGGCCAGGTAATCCACCACATGGTCTGGCGGAATGTCGATGCCGTCCTGCTCCATCTTGTTGCGAATGATGGCCACCCGCGTCTCAAAGTCAGGGCTTTGCACATCGGCCGTCAGGCCCCACTTGAAGCGGTTCAGCAGCCGGTCTTCCAGGCCGAGCAAGTCCTTGGGCGGCCGGTCGGAAGTCATCACAATTTGCTTACCCGACTGGTGCAAGTGATTGAAGATGTGGAAGAACATCTCCTGCGTTTTGCCCTTATTGGCCAGAAACTGTACGTCGTCCAGAATCAGGGCATCGACCTGCAAATAAAAATTCGCGAAGTCCTGCACCTGCGCCCGCTGCACGCTGTCGATGAACTGGTTGGTGAATTTCTCAGCCGACACGTAGAGCACGAACCGCTCGGGCGAGGTGGCCTTAATGTGGTTGCCAATGGCCTGCACCAGGTGGGTTTTGCCCAGGCCCACGCCGCCGTACACCATCAGCGGGTTGAAGCTGGTGGTGCCGGGCTTGTTGGCCACCGCGAGGCCGGCCGAGCGGGCCAGGCGGTTGCAGTCGCCCTCGATGTAGTTGTCGAACGTGTAGGAGCCGTTGAGCTGCGACGGCACGAGGTTGCCGTCCACCGGCCGGGCCGTGTCGAAAGGGTTGCGGGGCGGGGCCAACGTATCGGCCCCGGCCATGCTGTTGTTGCCAAAGTTGCCCCGCGGCGTAGTTCGTACCGCGCCCGAGGCTACGTAGCGGGCCGAAGCGGCCCGGCCGCTGCCGACCAGCGGGTTGCCCATGGCCGGAGATTGAGGCGACGGCCCCTGGGGCGTGTCGCGCGGGTCGGGCGCGGCTGCTTTGCGGTGCGGGGGCAGGTGCAGGGCGCGCGGCGGGGTCTGGTCGTTGCCCTGGTCCACCACCACGCTGTATTCGAGTCGTCCTTCGGAGCCCAGCTGCTGGAATAAGGCCCGGCGCAGCTCGTCCACGTAATGCTCCTCCAGCCAGTCGTAGAAATAGGCGCTCGGCACCTGAATGGTCAGCACGTTGCCCTTCAGCTCGACGGGCACGATGGGCTGGAACCACGTCTTAAAGCTCTGCTCCCCGATTTCCGCCGAGATGCTGCGCAAGCAGCCAGCCCAAACCGTGCGAAAATCTTTGAGCATGAGACTTATGGAGAGGAAACCGGACCGAAACCGGAGGCAAAAAGGAGACCGAAACCGCCGCCCCGGCAAGGGCATTATTTTTTAGGGGGGAACAAAATTGTGGAAAACTTCGCACTTAAAAAAGCCGAGAACCGCTTGTTTATGTCCTGCTTTTAACAGGCTGCCCGAACCGGCACTACACTGGCGCTGGCTAGCCCGGCCCGCTTATTTTTTGGCAAAAATTCATAATCCAACCGGCCGAGGTTGATGCCCGACCAGCCCACCTGGTTGATGAGCGTGGGGTGGCCGTCGGGGCTGGCGATGGGCTCGGGCGCGTCCATGAACGTGTGGGTGTGCCCGCCCAGGATGAGGTCGATGCCCGAAACCTGGGCGGCCAGCTTGCGGTCGTCGAGTTTAGCGTTATCGTACTTGTAGCCGAGGTGTGACAGGCAGATGACGAGGTCGCATTTTTCGGTTCCGCGCAGTTGCAGAACCATTTCCTCCGCCTTGGCCACGGGGTCGAGGTACACGGTAGCACCGAAATTTTTATCAGACACGAGGCCGCTCAATTCAATGCCGATACCGAACACCCCGATGCGCATGCCCTGCTTCTCAAATACCTTGTAGGGGGCGAACCGGCCGGCCAGCGGGGTTTTCGAGAAGTCGTAGTTGGCAATGAGGAAGGGGAAGCTGGCGTTGGGCAGCTGGCGCAGCAGGCCATCGAGGCCGTTGTCGAAATCGTGGTTGCCGAGCGTGCTGGCATCGTAAGCCATCTGGCTCATGAGCTTGTATTCAAGCTCGCCGCCGAAGAAATTGAAGTAAGGGGTGCCCTGGAAAATATCGCCCGAGTCGAGCAGCAGCACGTTGGCCTCCTGGCTGCGGATTTGTTTGATGAGGGCTGCCCGCCGCGCCATGCCACCCAGCCCGGCCCACTGCCCGCCGTTGTCGGGAAAAGGCTCGATGCGCGAGTGCATGTCGTTGGTGTGCAAAATAGTAAGCTTCACCGGGCCTTTGGCGGCCACGGTGGCCTGGGCGGTATTGGCCAGGCCACCCAGCACGGTGAGGCTGGCGGTGCCTAGGAGGGAATTGCGGAGAAATTCGCGGCGCTGCATATTGAATCAGTTATCAGTTAACGGTGAGCAGTTATTAATCAATTGTAGCGAACATTCGGCTGTTAACTGCTCACTATTAACTGATAACTGCTAATTGACTTTCACCCGGCCCTCAACCCGAGCCGTGACCAGCTGGCCGGCTTTGGTGCGGGTACGGATGTGGTCGGCAATGGCGGTGCGGAGCAGCACATTGGTGCGGCGGGGCGTGAGGGATTTGAAGAAAACCATGTTGTCGCCGCCGGTGGCCAGGTAGTCGGAAATGGCAATGGACCAGGTGCGGTTTTGGTTCACGTCGAAGGGCTGGTCGCCGATGCGGATATCCTTGGGCTGGCCGTCGAAGGTGATGGTGTAGGTAGCGCCCGACACGGCCATCTTGCTGTGGGCGGCGTAGTCGAACAGCTGCTGCACCACCGGACCGGGGGCATCGAGTACCACCAACTCGTTCTCAAACGGCATCAGCTCGAACACCGCACCCAGCGTGACGGGCCCGGCGGCGAAGCCGGCACGCAGGCCGCCGTTGGTCATCACGCCCAGCGAAATGGGCTGGTCCAGCACCTGGGCGGCACGCTCGCGCTGCAAATCAGCCACGAAATTGGCCAGCGGCGACTCGCCGGGGCTTTTAACGAGGGCCTCGGGGGCCGTGCCCAGCACCTCGGTCATCTGGGCCGTCACCTTGTCGTGGTACGGCGCGATAAGGGCCGCGACGGCCGGGTCTTCGGCCTGGGTTTTGCCCACCGGCTGGCTCGTTACGGGCGCAAAATGGGCCTTGGGGGCGTAGGCGGCACGCTGGCAGGCGGGGGCCAGGGCCAACAGACCCAGCAGCACCGTGAGCCGCGAGATGGAAAGAGACATGGAGCTGACGCGCATTTATTTCGTGAAATTATAGCCGAACAACGCCGAATAGCGCAGGTTTGAGCCGCTGATACCTGAAGTAATGATAAAACCGGAGTTGCTTTCCAGTCGGGCTTCCAGGGTGAGTGCCCGCCCTGCCACGGCTGGCAGATGCAGGCCCAGGCTGCCGGCCACGCCAATTTCATAGTTCACAATGCCAGCCACTACGTTCTCCAGTGGCTGCACGCTCCCATACTCAACGGTACCCGCGCTAGTGGGATGGCCCACCTGCAACGAGTTATCGAAGTTCAACCGCTGCGCATAGCACATGCCCAGCTGGGCAAATGGCTTCAAACGACCAGTGGGGTAGGTGTAGCACACCAGGAAGGGCACCCGCAGGTAAGTCAGCTTGAGCTCAACCAACTGGCATGTATTGGAGTTGTAGTTGATGCCTCCGATGTAGGCATCGGTGTAGTGTTGCTGCTCGACCAGGCCTTCGATGCGCAGGCTCAGCTTTTCGCTGAACGTAGCCATTGGAATGGTGAGGCCCAGCCCGACCACGGGCAGCGGGCTACTCACGAAGTGCCCATTGGCCAGAAAGCTCTCGCCAGTTACTTTGAGGTGGCTGGCTTCGGCCCCGAGCACCAACCCCAGTCGCATGCGTCCGCCGGACTTTGCGGCGTTTAGATTACCAGCGGTCGTAGCGGCAGTCGCCTCAGCAGCCGGGTTCCGGCAGGCGTTGTAGCGCTGCACAATGCTCGTGAGGCCGCTGGTGGTGAACGGCACACTGGCCACTTGCAGATACACGGTGGGGCAGTCGGCCAGCAGCGTCGTCAGCACCATCCGATACACGGGAGCGCGGCGGTAGGCTTGCGTCACGAATTCGGAATCGGCGGGGCGATGCGCCAGTAGCTCAACGGGCTGCTGCGTGGGTGCCGGGCCGGCTAGGGCTACGAAATACCGGTCGGAGCCACTTTTGCCGCGAGTGAAGTAAAGCATGAGCGGACCCGCAGCCAGCAATTCCATAAAAACGGGGCGCGGTGGTAGCGCATGCTGATACTGTACGCTGTCGGCAGGTACCAGCAGCTGCGAGCTATATTGCCGCCCGCCCCGGAAGCCGTAACCCCGAATCTGGGCCGGGGCGTAGGAGGTAATCTCCGCTTCGGGCGAGGGGCGAAACCGGCACAGCTCGGCGCTGCGCACACTGCCCCGGTAATCTGCCAGGCCGCGCACGGTATCGCCGCTGAGCGGAATGACGTAGCCGGACCGAAAATCGGCCTGCGCCTGGGCGGTCGATGAGTGACTGAGCCAACCGACACTCAACAGGAAACAAAGAAGCTTGTGAGACATGAAAGAGCCACGGCTCATTTTAGGATAGACACGGGCCGAAATCCAAAGCTACTGCTACGCTGCTACTCATTCGCTAGTCAGCCCTCCGGCGGCCCGGCAGCTTTGAGGGCCCTGCGGTATCTTTTGGCCTGTTTTGGGGCGTTGTTGTTCAAATTTTTTTCTACCCAATTGCCCCCTTGCCCATGTCCGATACCCCGGCCGCCGTCCCGTTATCCTTTGCTGAGTTCGCGGCCGTAGCCACGGCCGAGTGGCAGAAATATGGAAACGGAGAAAGTGGGTTTCTTTGGTTAAGTAGGCAAGGCAGAAAGGAAATATTGCCGCCACTGACACTTGGCCGCTGGCCGCTGGCCGCATAATTTGAGGCCAGCAGCCAGGTGAAACAAGTTCACCACGCAGGTTGCTAAAAAATATTGAAGCTCAGCAGGCCCGAATACCGGAAAATTGGTGCCGCGAAGGAACCCGAGGCTAAAAAGCCGCTGCCGCGCTCACCCCGCACCTCCACGTTTAGCGTGTGTCGCTCACTTATTGGCAGCGCCAACCCGACCCCACCATTATAGTAGACTGAAATAGGATTTACGCAAAACCGTATTCCTCAAGCCCCAGCGGGGCGGCATATCGGTAGTAACCGACTGAAAAACAAGAGTAAAGCCCCAGAGGGGTCGTACCCGGTAG
>JAYULN010000182.1:0-13436 GCA_043763525.1 Hymenobacter sp. | reverse complement strand
TCGCGTCCCCGTGCCGTTCAGGCGGCTTTACTGGCGCGGGGGGACGCGAACGACACCGTTCGCGCTACGCCCCCAGCGGCGCTTGAACCAAGGCACTGCGTAACAGCAGTAATAAGAAGAATTGGTGCCGAAATAGGGGCAAATGCGTGGTATTGCGTTTTCTTTACGGAATAATACGGCAAGGCTGAACTACGCATGATGCACGAAATACTGCTCGATATCCGCCAGCGCTTGTTGGGCAAGGAATACAAAAATGAGGAACATGTGCGGCTTTCGCTGGTGTCGCGCGTAGTGCAGGAACTGGGCTGGGATATCTGGAATCCCACGGAGGTGTACACAGAATTCAAAGCCACCAAAAAGGAAGATAACACGCGGGTTGACGTGGCACTATTTACGCCTGGTTTTGAGGCCACGGCTGTTTTTATTGAGTGCAAAGGCGTGGGCGCTTTTGCTGCTGATTTGGCAGCGGTAGAACGGCAGCTGCGCGACTATAATCGCGACCACACAGCCTTGTTTACCATCATTACTGACGGACGGCACTGGCGGTTTTATTTCTCATTTACCAGCGGCGAATTCAAAGACAAGCTGTTTTGTAAGTTCGATTTACAACAAGACGGACTGGAGGAAATTGCGGGGTATTTAGAAATCTTCCTCCACCGTGAGAGTATCATGAACCATTCGGCCCGGCAAAAGGCCGAAGCTTATTTGATGATGGGCAAGAAGGAAAGGGCTATGCAGGACGTGTTGTCCGACGCGCAGAAATTAGTTTCGCAACCGCCCTTTCCGTCGTTGCCGCAGGCAATGGTGCAACTGCTGGCTGCCAAAATACTGACCATTACCCCGGCCGAAGCACAGGCATTTCTGATGGGCACGACCGTCGTATCTGTTGTCGGACTCGCAATGGATTCGCTCGGCTTAGTGGCCAAGGTGGCGGAAGCTACCTCCAAATTAGTGATGTCCGCACCTCCAAAATTGCCTGCCGCAACCAAAAAGCCAGTGGTAAAAAAGCCAATAGTTGCGGCAGGAACTGCTTTCGTACCGCAACCAGCGGCAGAATCTACTGAGTTTGTGCTCATGTTGAATCGCGCCGGCATCAAAGCAACGGCCGATTGGAACCCCACCACCCGGCGGCTGTGCGTGCGTGCCGGCTCCACGGCAATGCTGGAGGACCGGAAAAGCCTGGGCCTCGGCACTGCCGCGTTGCGGAAGAAGTTGCTGCAACAGAAGCTTCTGGTGAAGCAGCCCGACCAATTGCTGTTTCAACAGGGCTACCTCTTTGAAAGCGTTAAGCAGGCGGCCGAGGCTGTTTGCGGCTATTCGGTGAACGGCAAGCAGGCGTGGCGTGATTTGGCGGGGAAACCGCTGGCTGATTACGTCAACTAAGTAGGTAGCCAGTATCAAGTAGTCAGTAGTCGGACATCAAAGTGCTGTCAATCAAGGTTTAAAATTGGGTCTGACTACCGAATACTTATGTTCGACTACTTAGTAGCCATTATTTCGGCAGCGCGTTCAGCTCCGCTTTCCACTGCTGCCAGTCGGGCATGAGGCGGGTTTGCAGGTCGTAGAAGGCTTGGGAGTGGTCGCCCACCAGCAGGTGGCAGCACTCGTGCAGCAGCACGTAGTCGAGGCACTCGGGGCGGGCCCGCACCAGCTCGGGCGACAGGCGAATGCGGGCCGAGCGTGGCGTGCAGCTGCCCCAGCGGGTGCGCATCTGGCGCACGGCCAGCGTGGGCCGCGTTAGGTTGAACTCGGCGAAACGGGGCCACATCCGTTCCAGCGACTCGGCAAAAAGCGCCCGGGCCCGGTGGGTATACCAGGTGTGCAGCAGGGCCTCCGATTGGGCGGGAGTAAGGAGCGCGGGTGCCGTGAGAACTAATTCGTTAGCCTCAACCGTGACGGCGTGCCGGCGGGCCTCGGCCAGCCGCAGCTGGTAGGGTTGGCCCTGGTAATAATGCAGGCTGCCAGCCTCGTAGCGGCGGCTGGGGGGCGGAGCCGGCCGGCTGGCAAATTCGGCCTGATGCCTGAGAATCCAGTCGGCTTTTTTGAGCACCTGCTGGGCTACCCACTCGGGCGAAGTACCGGCCGGGGCGCTGATGTGGACGCTGCCATCGGGCCGCACGGCAAAGCCAATGGTGCGCCGCGACCGAAAGACGAGGGTGTAGCTGAGCGACTGATTCTGGTAGGCGAGGGTTTCGCGGCGGGGCGCGGCAGAGAAGGAGCGGGGCATGGGGCGGCAAGTTCGGTAATAGGGCCGACAAGCTTAACCACGCAGCCCGGTAAAATAATTTCGCCGCGCACTCCCGCCAATCACAACCAAGTTGCTACCTTACCGCAATGGAACACTGTTTACCCCGGCACCTTTTTATTATTGGCTGCCTTTTAAGTCTTGCGAACTTGCTGCCCGTGGCTTCGGCCCAGGCGCAGGGCAATGGGCCGGGCGTGCGCGGTGCCCGCGCGGCCGCGCTGGGCAATGCCTCGGTGGCCTTGGCCGGCGAGGTGTGGAGCCTGGGCAACAACGTGGCCGGCCTGGGAGAGATTCAGCGCCCCACGGTGGGTTTTTATGCCGAAAATCGCTACTTCAGCCCCGCCCTGAACGTGGGGGCGCTGACCATGGCCCTGCCGCTGGGCCGCTCCCAGGCCGCCGCCGATGCCGCCGCCCCGGAAGGCGCGGCGGCCCCCGCTCCGGCCGCCCGCACCTGGGCGCGGCACGGCGTGGTGGCTTTCGAGGTCCAGCGCTTCGGCGGCGTGCTGTACAACGAAACCCGCGTGGGAGCCGGCTACGGCTACCGTTTCGGCCAAATCAGCCTGGGCGGGCGCGTCGACGTGCTGCAAGTGAGCATCGAGGGCCTGGGCAGCCGGCGCGTGCTGCTGGGTACGCTGGGCGGGCAAATCGAAATAGTGCCCCAGCGCCTTAGCTTCGGAGCTTCGCTGTATAATATCAGCCAAACCAGGCTGGCCAGCTATCAGGACGAGCGGGTGCCTACCGTGCTCAAGGCCGGGCTGGCCTACCGGCCCGGCTCGCAGGTATTGCTGCTGGCCGAAACCGAAAAGGACGTGGAGCGCGAGGCCAATTTTAAGGCTGGGCTGGAGTACCGGCCGGTGCCGGTGCTGGCCGTGCGCCTGGGCCTGGCCACGCTTACCGAGCAGGCGAGTGCCGGTGTTGGGGTGTTGGCGGGGGCGTTTCAGATTGACTACGCGGCGGCGTTTCAGCAGGCGCTGGGGTTTAGCCAGCACTTGAGCGTTACGCTGCGCTTAATGAAGAATGAAGAATGAAGAATGAAGAATGAAGAATGAAGAATGAAGAATGAAGAATGAAGAATGAAGAATGAAGAATTAGCGGGCGATGCGAACAGCATTGTGACTGAAGGTACTGACTGCTGTTAGGCGGTGCCGTGGTTTAAGCGCCGCTGGGGTTGTAGCGCGAACTTTGTCGTTCGCGTCCCCGTGCCGTTCGGGCGGCTTTCCTGGCGCGGGGACGCGAACGACACCGTTCGCGCTACAACCTACTGCGTAACAGCAGTTCTCAACGACAGTGAAGAAGTATGTTGAATTCTTCGTGCTATTCTGAACACTACGCGGATTAAATGAAGAATGGAGAATTTATAATGACAATAGCTACCCAATTTATTGCCGAATGGCTGAGAAAAAACTGGTCGTCCGGCATTTCCTTGCTGGGGGGCAAGTGGCGCTTGTCGTTAGTGGCTGCAATAATTCTTCATTCTTCATTCTTCATTCCTCATTCAACAAAAGCCCAGGAATACACCCGTCGTTCGCCCGACCTCGACCGCCTTACCCAGGAGTTATTCGCCGAAATCCAGTCGGACCAAGTGCCCTACGAGGACCTCTACGAAACCCTGCTGCAATACTACCAAACGCCCATCAACCTCAACACCGCCACCCGCGAAGAGCTGCGGGCGCTGCTGCTGCTGAACGAGAACCAGATAACCACCCTGCTGCGCCACCGCGAGGCCAACGGCGACCTGCTGAGCGTGTATGAGCTGCAAAGCATTGAGGGCTACGACCTGCGCACGATAAGCCGCATTCTGCCCTTTGTGAGCGTGCTCAGCGGCGACCTCAACGCCTCGCGCGGCACCCTTTGGCAGCGCATTGCCGCCGAAGACAACAATGCCCTGTACCTGCGCTACGAGCGGGTGCTGCAACAGCGCCAGGGCTACACGTCGCCCACGCTCTACCAGGGCCAGCCCACGACCCGCTACCTCGGTTCGCCCGACAAAATGCTGATTCGTTACCGCGTGAGCCACACCAAGGATTTCAGCCTGGGCTTTTCGCTGGAAAAAGATGCCGGCGAGCCGCTGACCTGGAACCCGATGAACGGCCAGTTCGGGGCCGATTACGTGTCGGCCCACCTGCTCATGCAGGAGCGGGGCCGGCTGAAGGCGCTGGCACTGGGCGACTACCAGCTGCAATTTGGGCAGGGGCTGCTGCTGTCGTCGGGCCTGGGCGTGGGCAAGGGGGCGGAGACGATTACCACCCTGCGGCGCTCGTCGGTGGGCGTGCGGGCGTACTCGTCGCTGCTCGAAAACACGTTTTTTCGGGGTGGGGCGGCCACTTACCAAGTTTCGTCCACGGTGCAGGCCACAGGGTTTGTGTCGCATAAGAACGTGGATGCCAACCTGCAGCAAAGCCGCGATTCGCTGGCGCAGTTCGATGAGTTTACCTCGGGGCTGTTGTACACGGGTTTCCACCGCACGGCTTCGGAAATTGCCAACCGTCACCAGCTGGCCGAAACCATTGGGGGCGGCAACCTGGGCTACACCAGCCGCAGCGGCAACCTGGCCATCGGGGCCACGGGCGTGTTCACGCACTACGGCACGGCGCTGCTCAAGCGCCCCGAGCCTTATAATAAGTTTGAATTCAGCGGCAAGGAAAACCTGGCTCTGGCCATCAACTACAGCTACGTGTGGCGCAACCTGCTGCTGTTTGGCGAAACGGCCCGCAGCACCGGCGGCGGCCTGGGCACCGTGAACGGCCTGCTGGCCAGCCTCGGCCCCACCGTAGACGCGGCCGTGTTGGTGCGGCACTACGATGCCGATTTCCACACCCTCTACGGCAACGCCTTCAGCGAAAACACCCGCAATATCAACGAAACCGGCATCTACATCGGCCTGAAAGTGCGGCCTGTAGCCAGGTGGGAAATTTCGGCCTACTACGACCAATTCCGCTTTCCGTGGCTGCGCTACCGCGCCAGCGCCCCCACCCATGGCCACGATGCCCTCGTGCGCCTGGCCTACTCGCCCACTAAAACCAGCCTGCTCTACGTGCAGCTGCGCCAGCGCCTCAAACCCCGCGACCTGGTCACGGCCGACCTCACCGCCCTCAGCCCCGGCCGCGCCATTCCGCTGCCCGGCGAGCAGCTGCGCCAGAGCCTGCTGCTGTACTACAACACCGCGCCCACCCTGCAGTTGGAGCTGCGCACCCGCCTGCAAGCCTCGCGCCTGCGCGATGATGCCGGCCTGCCTTGGCGGCGCGGCTACGTGCTGGCCCAGGACGTGAGCTACCAGTTCAACCGTACCCTGAAACTGACGGCCCGCTACGCCCTGTTCGATGCCGACGACTACGATACCCGCCAGTACGTGTATGAGCAGGACGTGCTGCTGGCCGTGTCGGTGCCGGCCCTCTACGGGCAGGGCACGCGCATCTACGGCATCGCCGAAATCCGCGTGAACCGGGCCATTACGCTCTGGCTGCGTTACGCCGAAACCCGCTACCGCCACCAAAGCGTGGTGGGCTCGGGGCTCGAAGCTATTGATGGGGCCTTGCGCGGCGAGGTGAAAGCGCAACTGCGGGTGAGGTTTTAGCGAAGCAGCGCGGGCCATTAGCAGCTGTTCAAGTTAGCGACTCCAGAAAACTGCGGTAAACCATCAGCTAAAAGCTAGCGGCTTACCAATCAGCTCTCCGTTTTCAGCAGCACAATCTGGGCTTTGTCGGCGATGCTGACTTTGCGGCGGAAGTCGAGGTCGCCGGCGTAGGCGGTGCGGGGCAGCTGGCCGCGCTTCAGTTCCAGCCGGCGGATGTACTGCACGGTGCCATCGGGCAGGGCCAGGTACTGGCTGACGTAGGTGCCGTAGGCGGTGGCGAATTGCACGGCCGTGGGCAGCGTTTCGGTTCGGAAGCCCAGGGGGAGGTGCAGGCGCACGGTATTGGCAAAAAGACTGGCCTGGGGTAGCCACACGGATGATTGCCGCTCGTCCACCTGGGCCGGTAGGGCGGGCAGGCGGCTCAGCAGGTTGGGGTTGATGAACGCGCGCTTGCCGCTGGGCGGGGCAAAGCCCGGCAGGGCCAGGCTCAGGGTTTCGACCATGTCCGACCGGTTGTCGTGCGTGCCGCCGGAACGAGTTATAAGCACCGATTCCGTTCCTGTGGCAACCACTCCAAATCGCATTCCTTGCCCACCACCGGCTGCCATAAGCACCGATTTCGTTCATGCGGCAACCGGTCCGTCGGCGGAGCCGCCGGACCGGAACGGCCACCGACCAGGGTAACCCTTCCTTCCTGTTCCGAGTATAGCCGCCGTCGCGCCCTTACACCACCTCTTCGGCGGCCGGTTCGGGCATGGAGTCGGCCACGGCCAGCGTGGCCACCGGGCCCATGGCCGGCACCGAGAACAGGTAGCCCAGTGCCGCCAGCACGCACAACAGGCTGAGGCCATGCACGTAGGGCAGGCGGCCGGGTTGATTGGCGAATATCCAGCCGGCCAGCAGCGCCCCCAGGCCAATGCCGACTTCGAGGGCGATGTACATCGTGGCCACCGCCCGGCCCCGGCGCTCGGGGTGGCTCAGGTCGATGGTCCAGGCGTAGAGCGTGGGCGAGTTCAACCCTGTGCCAAGCCCAAATACCACCGCCGCCGCCAGAAACCACGGCACCGAAGGCGACCAGACCAGCAGCGCCAGCCCCAGGGCCACCACGCCCGCCGACCACCGCAGCACCGGCACCCGCCCGTGGGTATCGGAGGCCTTCCCCGCCACCAGCCGCACCGCCAGCGAGGCCACCGTGTAGCAGATATAAAACAGGCCTTTATCGGACCCGGTGAGGCCCAGCACGCGGCTCTGGTCGGGTATCACGGTGAGCACCGCCCCAAACGGAAACAGACACAGCGCCGTGACCACGGCCGGGGCCAGCACGCGCGGCTCCAGCACCTCGTTCCATTGCAGCTTCAACAAGGCCGGGCTGAAGCGCCGCCGCTGGGCCACGGGCAGCGTTTCGGTGAGGGTGCCCTGCACCAGCAGCGAGAGCAGGGCCACGCCGCTGGAGCAGTAAAACATGGTGTTGAGGGAGAAATGGGTGGCCAGCCACGAGCCAAAGGCCGGCCCAAAGGCCATTCCCAATGCCCCCGTAACTCCAAGTAGGCCCATGGCCTCGCCGCGCCGCTCCACGGGTACAATGTCGGCGATGAACGCGGCCGTGCCCGTGGGCTTGAAACCCGTGCTGAACCCGTGCAGCAGCCGCAGCCCCAGAAACCCCGTGACCGTGAGCGCCCACGGGTAGAAAAACCCGCACACAAAGCACACCAGCGACCCAAACACCATCACCGGAATGCGCCCCACAGTATCGGCCAGCTTGCCCGAGAAAGGCCGCGAAATAGCCGCCGTGAGCGTGAACAGGGCGATGATGAACCCCTTGTACTCGCCCCCGCCCAGCCGGGTGAGGTGGTCGGGCAGCTCGGGCAGCAGCAGGTTGAAACTGAGGAAAAACAGAAACGACGACAGGCACATCAGCCAGAAGCCGATGGAATAGGGGCGGGAAGTGGGAGTGGGCATGGGTGCCGCAAAGGTCGGCAATTGGGATTTGCGGGCGGAATAGTTGCGCCCCCGATTTCGGAAGGAATCGGACTGTTAAGGAGAAGCCAACAAAAAACCTCCGCCGGGGCCGGGGGAGGTTTTTCGGGTGTAGATGATGTCGTAGTTCGTACGGTCTACGTCATAGTCTGGCAGCGCCAACCATTTGTAGTAAAGCACAAACCGCTGCTTAATAGAATGCGGCTGCTTAATGAAGTGCGTGACAATGTCCGGCTGAACATCCTCGAAAAACTTCTTTTTCACCACGAAGATTAGTTGCCACAGCTTGGCCTTCACCGCTTTGGGGTATCGCTGAAAACTGCTGGGAACATTGGCTCCCTTCGCAAAAAGCAGGAACTCGCTACCATATACCAACTTGCCGTCCAGGGTTTGCGACTCGACAGTATAGGTTTGCGTGAGCGTATCCCAATCGTCGTGCAAATGGCTGATGTCGTAGGTTAAGGTGCCGCCGCTCGTGTTCCAATCGCATTCTATAATACGCGCCTCTTCCAACTCCAGCATGCGATGGCCGAATTATTTTTTGACCAACGAGATTGTGACAAAATTGGCGGGATTAATGGCAATCCGTACCAGCTGTTTGGCCGCCTTCAGCATCGATACCCGCTCAGCCCCACTCATGCCTGTGAGCATCCGCGCAGTGGCGTAGCGCTTTCTGGCGCTGGCCTCGGCATAGGCCCGACGGGCAGCCTGCAAGGCTGCCGGGGCTTCAGGAGCTGAGGGTACGAACTTTTTCATGGTAACTGGCAATTGATACTGGTGCTGACTCTGCTTTGATGAGTTACCCCGCAGGTAACAGCGAAATTACACCCTTCCTCCTTCTCAACCAAGATGTTTCGGGCTTAGTTCGGCCAGCTTGCTCGAAAACGGTCGCGAAATGGCCGCCGTGAGCGCAAACAGGGCAATAATGAACCCCTTACACTCGCCCCCGCCCAGCCGGGTGAGGTGGTCGGGCAGCTCGGGCAGCAGCAGGTTGAAGCTGAGGAAAAACAGAAACGAAGACAGGCACATCAGCCAGAAGCCGATGGAGTAGGGGCGGGAAGCGGGGGGAGCAGTTGCGGGCCTGGGTGCCGCAAAGGTCGGCCGAAATGCGCGGGTGGGATTTCGCTAGGATGAAAACGGGGGTGCGGCTGCGTTTCCGCTGGGCTGTGACATGAAAAAGCCCCAGCCGCTGGTGGGGCTGGGGCTTCTGGGGATGCAGCGGGTTAGGCTTGACTAATAGCTTCCGCTGTTGCCCTTAGTTCAGGTGCAAATTCAACAATACAGAGTTGGTCGAATGCTTTTTGTATAGAAGAATCAACCTGATTTAAATCGGAAATATGTTTGAGCAACAGGGTCGCAGATGCTTCGCCTTTACTCGGTAATATTGGATAGTTTATGCTTTCGCCTTTTATGAAAGCAAGCTTTTGTCTTACGAGCTTACCGATTCTGAAAGAGAATTTATCCTCACTGCTGGCTTTCGCTTTCGTAGTTATGGATTGCCTAAAATCCTCAACGTCATCAATTGTCATTTCAAACGGTTTTGATACAAGATATCCTGCTAGTACATCATCCTCGTTAAGTGTAATCTGGTCCTGTACAGCTTCGTTGATGTACTTCACCCAAACTTCGCTTGATATTGAGTCTTCTACATCTTGTCGACCGACAAAAAAAACATTGGAAGTTTTGTATTGAGATGAAATTTTGGAGGAAAAATCGTTGTCAAAAATCCAAATAATTTGTTCTTGAGCTTTCCCAAAGTCCTTTAATGCGGATTCTAAAAGCCTTCTAGTTGTCTCCCAATTGCCGGTGCCTCCTAATTGAATTATCTGTATGTTGTGCTCTTGTAATGTAGCACCGGTATATTTCTTATAAAGCCCAGGTATAAGGTGTTGTTCCGTAGCACCCTCCACTATCAAGAATCGGTCATAGAATAAAAAATCGCTATTGCGCAGCCCTAAACTATTGAACACTTCATCTACTGAAACGCAGTTAGAATGGGAAGTGTACCCAGATGTAAGTGAAACTTGCGCGATGTGACTAAGCTTAGCGCGGTCAACAAATAGTGTGGAATGAGTGCTTACAATGACTTGTATATGCCCTGTTGAAGCATTTTTTAAAATATCATAAAGATGTCTTTGTGCTATAGGATATAAATGAGTCTCGGGCTCATCAAAAGCCCAGATAAAATTCTGTTTTGACTTCTTGGCAACTACTTGCTTCGCAGCATGCTGAATCAGTGCAAACCAAATTTGACGTTTAATGCCTTCGCCTTGAGCATCAAGATGAATATCTCCGTCTGAAAATTCTTTCTCCAAAAAGATTCCACTGATGCGAGCACCTACCTCTGGCGAAGTTATTTTGGCTTTAATATTACTAATTGATGTTGCAATGCCTTGTATGTCTGCTAAGAATGTGCTTCTGAGTTCGTCGCTTAACTTGTTTTCCAAATCGGATACAAGCCCTTCAACTTGCTCTCTTACTTGAAAAAAATGCTCCTCAATTGTTGCCTTTAAATTATCTGTTGCTAAAGTGTTTATATCGTCAAGGGAAGCCCTCCAGTCTAGATACCTATATTCGGGAAAAATCGATTTGTCCAGAGGCTTTTGTTTATAAATAGTCCATTCATCGCAACAAGTTAGTTTGTCATGAATAGCTTTTATACGTTCATAGTTGCTTAGAGCACCTTTGTTGTTTTCATTGTGTATGTCTACATCATTTATGTCCAAAGCTTTTGTTTTTAGTTTTAGTGCAGCGGCTGTAGATGTCCATGCTGACTGGTATTCTGGATTCGATACCTCTTTACAAATTATATACGTTTCGTTTGTACCGGATGTAGAAAATCTTCGAGCAAGAAACACTGACTTTTTGCTTTCGGCCTGAACTAAATTTATCGGCCTTTGAAGTGATAATAGAAGCTGGTCAGAGTAGTCGTTTATCCGTTCCTCTTCGATTAGGTTTTCATCAATGTGAAACTGTCCAATGACTACACAATCCTGCTCTCTATACTCTAATACAGGCAAGCCAAGCGTCGTAAATAAGATTTGATATTCAGCTTCCGTACATCTAGTATTAGAAAAGTCAGATATGGCAGGTGCCTTGGGTTTGTCATTTAGCAACAGACCTATGGCATGTAATACGGTAGATTTTCCACAATCATTTTTGCCAATAAGCACTGTTGGAGCATCAGCAAATAAGCTTACTTCTACTGTTTTACAGCTCTTATAGTTGATGATGGCTAGTTTTGCAAGTTTCATAAATTCGACAGATGCTTTAGATTTTTGTAAATGAGTAATCACCCTCGCGAATCAAAAAATGAAATGCAGAGCCAATTGAATTTGCATTGATTAACTGTTTGTATATGAGCTTTGGTACGTTGTGGTATAAATAAATATCTCCGGTCTTGAATTCTACTTCTAGCTCTTTGTCATCATTAGAATAGCCCATGGATTTTATGGAAGAAGAGTTTACTGGTTCTCTGAGCATGGTGAATCTGTTAAAATGTTGGTTTATTGAAGAGAAGGCAACTGTTTTGTTTAATTCATTACAGGATAGATACCGCAATATAGCACCCTGCACCACACTCGCCCCCTGCCAAAACGGCCGCCCGCCAAACTCGGCCCCAAGCTTGCCACCGCCCCGGCAATGCTCAACTTTCTGAAATCCATTTCCGCCAAGAACCCCAACGCCTCGCGCGGCCCCGAAAAGCCCGCCGTGAGCGTGCGCGAGCGGGTATCGGCCCTGCGCCATTTGCCGGCGTTTCTGAAGCTCATCTGGCACACCAGCCCCGCGCTGGCGCTGGCCAACATTGCCCTGCGCCTTATTCGGGCGTTTTTGCCGCTGGCCACGCTCTATGTGGGCAAGCTGATTATTGATGCCGTGGTGCAGCTCACCCGGCTGCCCGCTACGGAGCGGGTGCTTACGCCCGTGCTCACGCTGGTGGCCCTGGAGTTCGGCCTCGTGCTGCTGGCCGATGCCCTGGGGCGCGGCGTGGCCCTGCTCGACAGTTTGCTCGGCGACCTGTTCGCCAACCAGTCGTCCATCTGCCTCATGGAGCACGCCGCCGAACTCGACCTCGACCAGTTCGAGGACAGCACCTTCTACGACAAGCTGGAGCGGGCCCGCCGCCAAACCCTTTCCCGCACCGTGCTCATGAGCCAGGTGCTGAGCCAGGGCCAGGATACCGTGACGCTCGTGCTGCTGGCCGGTGGGCTGGTGGCCTTCCAGCCGTGGCTGCTGGGGCTGCTGCTGCTGGCCGTGGTGCCGGCCTTCCTCGGCGAGTCGCACTTCAACGAGCGCAGCTACTCCCTGAGCCACTCCTGGACCCCCGAGCGCCGCGAACTGGACTACCTCCGCCAGACCGGGGCCAGCGACGAAACGGCCAAGGAAGTAAAGATTTTCGGACTGTCTGATTTCCTGATAAACCGCTTCCGCGAGTTGTCCGACGACTTTTATCGCCGGAACAAAAGCCTCGTGCTGCGCCGCGCCGGCTGGGGGGCGCTGTTCGCGGCCGTGGGCGCGGCCGGCTACTACGGGGCCTACGTCTACATCATTGCCCGCACCGTGGCCGGGCAGATTTCGCTGGGCCAGCTCACGTTTTTGGCCGGGTCGTTTGCCCGGCTGCGGGGGCTGCTCGAAGGCATCCTGAGCCGGTTCAGCTCGGTGGCCGACGGGGCCTTGTATTTGCAGGATTTCTTCGATTTCTTTGCCCTGCGGCCGCGCATTGTGCGGCAGGCTACGGTAGGCGAGCAAGCCCGGCCTTTCCCCCGGCCCATTCGACAGGGATTTGAGTTTGAGAAAGTCGGGTTTCAGTACAAGAATGGTACAAAATGGGCCATCCGCAACCTGAGCTTTAAGCTGGAGGCCGGCGAAAAGCTGGCCTTGGTGGGCGAAAACGGCGCGGGCAAAACCACGCTCGTCAAGCTCCTGGCCCGCTTATACGACCCCAGCGAGGGCCGTATTCTGCTCGACGGCCACGACCTGCGCGAGTACGACCCCGCCGAGCTGCGCCAGGAAATCGGCGTGATTTTCCAGGATTTCGTGCGCTTCCAGCTGCCGGCCGGCCAGAACCTGGCCGTGGGCCGCATTGAGGAGCGCCAGAACCAGCCCCGCATCGAAACTGCCGCCCAGCAGAGCCTCGCCGATACCGTCATCGCCAAGCTGCCCGGCGGCTACGACCAGATGATTGGCCGCCGTTTCAACGGCGGGGTGGACCTGAGCGGCGGCGAATGGCAGAAAATTGCCCTCGGCCGGGCCTACATGCGCGATGCCCAGCTCCTGATACTGGACGAGCCCACCGCCGCCCTCGACGCCCGCGCCGAGTACGAAGTTTTTCAGCGCTTCAAGGAGCTGACCCAGGGCAAAACCGCCGTCCTCATCAGCCACCGCTTCAGCACCGTGCGCATGGCCGACCGCATTCTGGTCATCGAGAACGGGCAGTTTGTGGAGATTGGCAGCCACGAGGAGCTGCTGGCTAAGGGCGGGCGCTACGCCGAGCTGTTTGTGCTGCAAGCGGCTGGGTACCGGTAAAAATCATCTCTCATGGTGAGGCACGAACCGGCGCACGAACCGGCGCACGAACCGGCGCACGAACCGGCGCACGAACCGGCGCACGAACCGGCGCACGAACCGGCGCACGAACCG
>JAYULN010000181.1:0-5584 GCA_043763525.1 Hymenobacter sp. | reverse complement strand
GTTTCGATTTTGGCCACCACGCGGGTGGTTTTGCCGGCTTCGGCAATCAGGTTTTTGATGAAGCGGATGTCGTCGGCCTTGCGGGCGAAGCTCAGGGCCACCCAGTCTACGTCGTGCTCCAGGCCGAATTTCAGGTCCTCGATGTCCTTCTCGGTCATGCTGGGGGCCGATACTTCGGAGTCGGGCAGGTTGATGCCTTTGCGGGGCTTCACCAGGCCGCCGTAAATCACTTCCACGTCCACTTCCTTGTCGCGGTCGGTGGCCAGCACTTTCAGCTCGATTTTGCCGTCGTCAATCAGAATCTGGTCGCCGGCTTTCACGTCGCGGGCCAGGCCCATGTAGATGGTGCACAAGCGCGTGGCGGTGCTGATTTCCTTCTCGCCGCAGACCAGCTTGAGCGTGTCGCCGGCCTTGATTTCCACGCCGCCGCCCTCCACCTCGCCCAGGCGGATTTTCGGTCCCTGCAAATCCTGCAACAGGCCCACCGAAGTCCGCATGTCCTTGTTCAGCCGCCGCACCGTGTTGATAACCGAGAGGTGGTCTTCGTCGGAGCCATGCGAGAAATTTAGCCGAAATACATCGACTCCCTCGCGCATGAGCACGCCGAGGCGGTCGTAAGTATTAGAAGCGGGGCCCACGGTGGCCACGATTTTGGTTTTGTTGAACATGTGTCGGTTTTCCATGTGACGAGGGATTAAGAACAAAAAAACTCCCCTCCTTGCCAAGGAGGGGACATTTTCGCGCAGCGAAAATTGGGGTGATGGCAGTCGTTGAACGATGGACGAACGGTGCAGCCGCAAGTCGTTCAACGCCCCTAACCACCCCCGTCCGAGCCTGCGGCTCGAACGTCCCCTCCTTGGTAAGGAGGGGAGTGATGTTTTTACAGAATCAGATTTTCCTTGTATTTGAGCGTGTTAGGGTCGAACTGGCAAGCGTACTGCACCACATCGAGGGCCGTGAGCTGCTGAAGCAGCGCATCGTCGGCGAGGTTGCCGCTGCCGTTGCTCACGGCCAGCAGGTAGTCGTACTCTTTAATGTCGGGGGCTAAGAACGGCTTTTTTAAGTTGGAGGGCGCAATGGAGCGGTTGCGCAGCAAGCGAAAGGTGAGGGTTTCAGTGGCGTGCAGGTAGTGAGCGAATACCAGCCGGCCGCTGCTAAGCAGGTTCAGCAGCAGTTCGGGCTGGCGCACGAGGCGCAGGCGCAAGGCGCGGTTCAGGGTCCAGGCCAGGGAATAGTCGCGGGTACTGCTCACCAGCCCAAACAGGGCGAAGTCGCACTCATACTCAACGTCGAGGGTGAAGGTCTTCATAACAGCGGCAAATAGCGCCCCGTGGGCGAGCCAGGGCAAAGCTACGGTGTGCGGCGGGCCGCTGCCAGCACCGCCGCCATAATCTTGTACCCGCAATTCAAAGGCGTGGCCGTGGGTTAGTTGGAAAATCTCTCGTTACTTTGCGCCGTAGTTTTCCCTAAAACCCCACGGAAATGTCTGAAATTGCAGAGAAAGTAAAGGCCATTATTATTGATAAACTGGGCGTTGAAGCCTCGGAGGTTACGACCGAAGCCAGCTTCACCAACGACCTGGGTGCTGATTCGCTGGATACCGTCGAGCTGATTATGGAGTTCGAAAAGGAATTCAACGTGAGCATCCCCGACGACCAGGCCGAGAACATCGGTACCGTGGGCCAGGCCATCAGCTACCTCGAAGAGCACGCTAAGTAGTTTTCGATTATTCCGGGCAAAGCGGTTACGGTGAAGGCCTTTCAAGGCCTCGCTGCCTCGCTTCGCCTGGGGTAACGAACCTTGTTCTGCGCATACCGGCCGGCCCGCCGCCGGCCGGTTTTGCCGTTTTATCCCGCTTCATCTTTTGCGCCGTTGGCGCTTGCTTATGTCGTCCATCCGACGGGTTGTCGTTACCGGCCTTGGGGCCATCACACCGCTGGGCAATACTGTGCCGGCTTATTGGGAAGGGTTGCGCACGGGCAGCAGTGGTGCCGCCACCATCACCCGCTTCGACCCGACCAAGTTCAAAACCCGCTTCGCCTGCGAAGTGAAGGGCTACGAAGCCGACAATTACTTCGACCGCAAGGAGCACCGCAAAATGGACCTGTTTACGCAGTTCGCGGTGGTGGCAGCCGATGAGGCCATTGCCGATTCGGGGTTGCTCGACAGCGGCGTGGATAAGGACCGGGTGGGCGTGATTTGGGGCTCCGGCATCGGCGGCCTGAAATCGTTGCAGGAAGAATGCTTCCAGTTTGAGCGGGGCGACGGCACGCCGCGCTACTCGCCTTTCTTCATTCCGCGCATGATTGCCGACTCCTCGTCGGGCAATATTTCCATCAAAAACGGCTTTCGGGGACCAAACTTCGTTACAACGTCGGCCTGCGCCTCGTCCAACGACGCCATTATCTCGGCCTTCAACACCATCCGCCTCGGGCTGGCCGATGCCGTGATTACCGGCGGCTCCGAAGCGGCCATCACCGAGTCGGGCGTGGGGGGGTTCAACGCCCTCAAGGCCATGAGCGAGCGCAACGACGACCCGGCTTCGGCCTCGCGGCCTTACGATAAGGACCGCGACGGCTTTGTGCTGGGCGAAGGGGCCGGCGCCCTGGTACTCGAAGAATACGAGCACGCCAAGGCACGGGGTGCCAAAATGTACGCTGAGCTCATTGGCGGCGGCATGTCGTCGGACGCCTACCACATTACCGCCCCCGACCCCAGCGGCGAAGGCGTGGTGCTGGTGATGAAAAATGCCCTGCGCGATGCCGGCATTAAAGCCGAAGATGTCGACTACATCAACACCCACGGCACGAGCACGCCGTTGGGCGACGGGGCTGAAATCAAAGCCATCGAAAAAGTGTTTGGCGAGCACGCCGCGCAGCTGAATATTTCCTCGACCAAAAGCATGACCGGCCACCTGCTGGGCGGGGCCGGCGGCGTTGAGGCCGTGGCCTGCCTGCTGGCTATGCAGCATAGCCTGGTGCCGCCTACCATTAACCTGCACACGCCCGACCCGGAAATCAACCAAGCGCTGAACTTCACGCCGAACGTGGCCCAGCCCCGCGAAGTACGCGTGGCCATGAGCAACACCTTCGGATTTGGCGGCCACAATACGACGGTGATTTTCCGTAAATTGTAGGTTGGCAGTCGCTGAAATAAAGAACGTCATGCTGAGCGTAGCCGAAGCATCTCTACCGTGCCGCCTGTCATACTGAGTTTGCGAAGTATCTGCTCACCGCTGCACGAATCGTTGTGGCGTGATAAGATGCTTCCTTCGTCAGCATGACAGGCGGCACGGTAGAGATGCTTTGACATGCGCAGCATGACGTTCTTTTTTAATCGTTTAGATTTTCTATCACTCGTTAGCCTCCTTCCCTTTGCTCGGTTTTGTTTCCCGGTTATTTGCTTCCGATAAGTCGTTCCGGCAGGCCGTGGCCACCGTTACGGGCCAAACGCCTAAGAATTCCAAGCTCTACCGGCTGGCGTTCACGCACTCGTCGGCGGTGCGGCAGCAGCCCACCGTGGGCCGCCACCTTACCAACGAGCGGCTGGAGTTTTTGGGCGATGCCGTGCTGGGCACGGTGGTAGCCGAGTATCTCTTCAAAAAATATCCCTACGAGCAGGAAGGCTTCCTCACGGAGGTGCGTTCGCGCATCGTAAACCGCGAAAGCCTCAACGGCATCGCCCTCAAGCTGGGCCTTGACAAGCTGGTGCAGCTCGATGCCGCGCAGGGCCGCGCCGCCCGCTCGCGCTCCGTGAACGGCAATGCGCTGGAGGCCCTGGTGGGAGCCGTGTACCTGGATTTGGGCTACAAATCGGCCCGCAAATTCGTGCTTACCCGCCTCGTGAAGGGTTTTGTGGATGTCCATACCATCACCACAACCACGGCCAATTTCAAGAGCAAGCTGGTGGAGTGGGCGCAGCGCGAAAATAAGGTTCTGCGCTACGACATTGCCGGCGAGGCCCGGCCCGGCGGCATGATGGAATTCACGGCCACGGTAATGCTCGATGAGGAAATCATCGCCACCGGCATGGGCCTGAGCAAGAAGCAGGCAGAGCAGCTGGCCGCCGAGCGGGCACTGACGGCGCTGGGGGTGAGCTAACCTAATTCTTTTATGAGTGACTTAGTTCTGATATTGGCCGAGGCAATAGCTGTGCTAGGGTTCGCTCAAATGGTAATATGGTTTAATAATGCTCGTTGGGGACCACAAAGAAGACTGGAAATGCTAAGCCAATCACCATTGATTGAACTGGTGAATTATGGGTTTACATCCTCCTCGGCACTTTGCGCTGGTTACATTAAGCATGACCAAAAGAGGTGCGAAGTAGGGTATAAAGGTCAGGTGGGGGGGCACGCGGTTGAGATTTATTTCGACCCTAAAACAGGCTGGTTAACACATCCAAATTTTAGAGTTAGGGTGTATTTTTCTCCTAATGGCGTTGAAAAAGCGCTACCGCAAAATTTTCTTAGAAACATTTCGGATAGGGATAATACTTTTAGAAGCGAATACATAAGCTTAACGGCGAACTATGTAGAAGACAAGGTGTCGATTGGAAAATTTGGTTGGCCTAAAACTGAGCGGCTTATTGTTGCTGCGAGCTTATTAGCTAGAGAGTTATCCAGAGTGGGGGTTTAACCTACTTACAGCGAAACTGGTGTTTTCTTGACGTGAAAAAGTTTTAATTAGAAAATGCGTATTGCCGGAGCCGCCCTCAACCAGATTCCCATCGACTGGGCCAACAACCTGCGGAACATTCAAACGGCCATCGAGCAGGCCAAAGCGGCGGGCGTGGAGCTGCTGTGCCTGCCCGAGCTGTGCCTGACCGGCTACGGCTGCGAAGACTTATTTCTGAGCGACTGGGTGCCGATGGCGGCGCTGGCGCACTTGCAGCAGGTGCGCGAGTGGACCCACGGGATTTGCGTGGTGGTGGGGCTGCCGGTGCGCCTGCCGGGCCGTACCTACAACACGGCAGTAGTGCTGCGCGATGGCCAGATTCTCGGCTTCGCGGCGAAGCAGTTTTTGGCCAATGATGGCGTGCATTATGAGACGCGCTTCTTCGCGCCCTGGCTGGCGGGCGAAACCGGCACCGTGAGCTGGCAAGGAGAGACGTGGCCGCTGGGCGACCTCATTTTTGAGCATCAGGGCGTGCGCTTCGGCTTCGAGATTTGTGAGGATGCCTGGCGGGCCGATGACGTGCGGCCCGCGTGCCGGCTCATGGGCAAGGTCGATTTGATTGTAAACCCCTCGGCCAGCCACTTCGCGATGAGCAAAACCGACGTGCGCTATCAGCTGGTGATGAAGGCTTCGCGCACGTTCAATTGCACCTACCTATACGCCAATTTGCTGGGCAACGAGGCCGGCCGCATCATCTTCGACGGCGAAATTCTGGTGGCCCGCAACGGGCATTTGCTGAAGCGCAACCAGCTGCTGAGCTTCAAGGAAGTGGATTTGGAATGGGTGGACGTGGAATTCACCATCGAGCAGGAGCCGGCGGCTGAAATTGTGCCGCTGCCCGCGCCCGACGAATACCAAGAGTTGAATCAGGCCATGAGCCTGGCGCTGTTCGACTACCTGCGCAAGGCGCG
>JAYULN010000180.1:0-13531 GCA_043763525.1 Hymenobacter sp. | reverse complement strand
GCGGGGCCTCGGCCTACTCGCGCGACTGGAACTACGCCGCCCTGCGCGAAGCCGCCGACGAAGTGGGTGCCCTGCTGCTGGCCGACATTTCGCACCCCTCGGCCCTCATCGCCACGGGGTTGCTGAACTCGCCCTTCGAGCACTGCCACATTGTGACGACGACGACCCACAAAACCCTGCGCGGCCCGCGTGGCGGCCTCATCATGCTGGGCCAGGATTTCGACAATCCTTTCGGCCTGAAAACCCCGAAAGGCGAAATCCGGCCCATGTCGGCCCTGCTCGATTCGGGCGTGTTTCCCGGCACCCAGGGCGGGCCGCTGGAGCATGTGATTGCCGCCAAGGCCGTGGCCTTCGGCGAGGCCCTGAGCGACGATTTCAGGACCTACACCCAGCAGGTGGCCCGCAACGCGCAGGCGCTGGCCGCCGGCTTCGTGGGCCTGGGCTACGACATTATTTCGGGCGGTACCGACAACCATCTCATGTTGATTGACCTGCGCTCGAAAGGCCTCAGCGGCAAGCTGGCCGAAAATACGCTGGTGCGGGCCGACATCACCATCAACAAAAACATGGTGCCGTTCGACGATAAGTCGCCGTTTGTGACCAGTGGCATCCGCATTGGCTCGGCGGCCGTAACTACCCGCGGCCTGGGCGAAACCGACATGCACCGCATCGTGGAGCTGATTGACGAAACCCTGATGCACCACGACAACGACACCCGCATCGGCCAGGTGCGCCAGCGGGTGAACGCCTGGCTGCGGGACTACCCGCTGTTCGCGTAGTTTTTTACGTAGGGCAAAGGCCTGCGTAAAAAGGAACGTCATGCAGAGCGGAGCGAAGCATCTTTACCGCGTAACTAATCAGAGTTACTACTGAGGTAAAGATGCTTCGCTCCGCTCTGCATGACGTTCTAATACCCACGCCGTTTCCTGCTGCATTATCCCTTCGCTAATACATATTCCTCTCCGTGCAACCTCAACCGCAACAACAAAAACCGCTGGGCGAACAGCACGAAATGTCCTTCATCGACCACCTGGAGGCCTTGCGCTGGCACATTATCCGGGCGGCTATTTCGGTGGTGGTGTTTGCCACCGGGGCGTTTTTCGCCAAAGAGTTTCTGTTTCACGACCTGATTCTGGGGCCCTCGCGGCCCGACTTCTGGACGTACCGCATGTTCTGCAAGTTTGGCCAGCTGGTGCATGCGCCCGATTTGTGCATCGACAAAATTGGTTTCGTTATCCAGAACCGGGAGATGAGCGGGCAGCTGACCATGCACATCAGCACCTCGTTCATCGTGGGCATCCTGCTGGCATTTCCGTACTTGTTCTGGGAAATCTGGCGCTTCGTGAAGCCCGGCCTCTACCCGCACGAGCGGCAGAACTCGCAGGGGGCCGTGTTCTTCGTGTCGGTGCTGTTTATTCTGGGCCTGCTGTTCGGCTACTACATTGCGGCCCCGCTGAGCATCAACTTCCTGGCCGGCTACGTGGTCGATGCCAGCATTGAAAACCAGATTGACATGCAGAGCTACCTCAGCACGCTCACGACCATGAGCGTGTCGTGCGCCTTCGTGTTCGAGCTGCCCATGATTGTGTTCTTTCTGGCCAAAGCCGGCCTGGTATCGGCCGAAATCATGCAGATGTACCGCAAGCACGCCATTGTGGTCATCCTCATCATCGCCGCCGTCATCACCCCGCCCGACATCTCGGCCCAGATTATCGTTACCATCCCCATTCTGCTGCTCTACGAGCTCAGCATCCACATTGCCCGCGTGGTGCGGCGCGGCGATGCCGCCCGCCTGAACGCCAAGCTGGCCCGCCAGGTAGAAAGGGACGCTCAGTAACCGAAAAAGGACGTCATGCAGAGCGGAGCGAAGCATCTTTACCACGTGGCTAATCTCAATCGATTGGATTACTATGGCGGCAAAGATGCTTCGCTCCGCTCTGCATGACGTTCACCTTATCATTCTATTCCCCCCTCTCCCAATGAAACTCGCCCTCGGCTCCGACCACGCTGGCTTTGAACAGAAGGAAATGCTGCGTACCTGGCTCAGTGGCCAGGGCCACGACGTACAGGATTTCGGCACGCACTCTGCCGATTCGATGGACTACCCCGACGTGGCGCACCCCCTGGCGGCGGCCGTGGCGGCCGGCGACTTCGAGTTGGGCCTGCTGCTCTGCGGCTCGGCCAATGGCGTGTGCATCACGGCCAATAAGCACGTCGGCGTGCGGGCCGCGCTGGCCTGGCTGCCCGAGGTGGCCGCGCTGGCCCGGCAGCACAACAATGCCAACGTGCTGTGTGTGCCCGCCCGCTTCGTGAGCGCAGAGCAAGCCCGCGAAATTGTATCGACTTTCCTGAAAACAGATTTTGAAGGCGGCCGGCATCAGAATCGGGTGGCGAAAATAAACTGCTAGCGGCTAACCGGTGCATTATTAGTAGAATGGCTGCTTAAGAACGGCAAATGAGGCTTTTCTATAAAATAGCATTAAAGCGTGAAGATTGGCTTGGTTGTGCTTATCTTTGGCAAAGCACTGTTGTAAGTAGGCCGCCAGTAGTCCGTAGTCAGTAGTCGGACATAAACCTGCTGTCAATCAAGATTTAACATTGGGTATGACTGCCGAATACTTATGTTCGACTACTTAGCTATTTTATGACGCGGCCCGGCTCTTTACTGATATTATTGGTGGCTTTTGGGCTGCTACTGATTTCGGGTGGGCGGACGGCGGCTGGGCCATCGCCGCAGGCTAGCATGGAAGGCCTGCGCCAGAAACTGGCCACCCCGCTGGCCGATACCACCCGGTTGCGCCTGCTCGATGCCCTGTGCTATGCGCTGCACGACGAGCAGCCCGCCCGTGCCCTGTCCTACGGCGAAGCCGCCGTGGCCCTGGCCCGCAAGCTGCCGGCCGATGAGCAAGCCCCCGGCCTGTTGCGTGGCTTGTTGTGCCTGGCCAGCTGCTACGCCAACCTCTCGAACGGCCCCGAGTCGCTGGCCCTGCTATCGGAAGCCCGGTTGCTGGCCCGCCGCCTGAACGACCCCAACGCCCTGACGCGGGTGTACACCGCCCAGGGCAGCATCTACCACGAGCGGGGCGACTCCATTACTGCCTGGCGGCACTACTACCGGGCGTTGCTGCTGGCCAACCAGGCGGGCGTGGCACCCCGCACCCGCATGAAGCTGCTGGGCAACGTGGGCAGCCTGTTCTATTACCGGAAGCAATACCCCAAGGCCATGCACTTCGCCTCGCTGGCCCTGGCCCTGGCCCGCCGCCAGGGCGACTCCACCGCCCAGTCCATCTACCTGTCCAGCCTGGCCACCTACCAGATGCAGCAGGGCAACCTGCCCCACATGAAGCGCCTGCTCACCCAGGCCCTGGCCATCAGCCGCCGGCAGTTCGCCGTGCGCAACCAAGCCAATCAGCTGGTGCTGTTTGCGCTCTACTACATTCAGACCGACCAGCGCGAGCACGCCGATGCCGCCGTCCGCGAAGCCCTGCGCCTGGCCCGCCAGAGCGGCTACCTCGAACGGGTGCTCGATGCCTACAGCATTCTGTCGGCCGAAGCCGCCGAGTACAGCAACTACCACCAGGCCTACGAGTGGAACAAGCGCTACGTAGAGCTGAACGACACCCTGAACAGCCGCCAGACCATGCAAACCCTGGCCGCCGCCCAGGTGAGCTCCGAAGCCCAGGAGCGTGCCCGCCGCCTGCGCCAGCTCACGGCGCAGCACGACGAGCAGGTGTGGCACAGCCGCATGTTGGGCGGCGCGGTGGGCGTGCTCACGCTGGCCCTGCTGGTTACGGCCTACCTGCACCGCAACCTGCGCCGTAACCGCGCTGCCCTGGCCGCCAACAACCGCGCCCTCGAAAAAGCCTCGGAAGAGCTGCGCGGCGTGGCCGTGTTCAAAGACAAGCTGTACGCCATTGTGGCCCACGACCTGCGCGGCCCGGTTACGGCCTTCGCGGGCGCTACCAGCCTCATCGACTCGTACATTGCCCAAGGCGACCAGGCGGGCCTGGCCCGCCTGCCCGCCCTGGTGCGCCAAGCCTCCGACAGCCTCAACCACCTGCTCGACAACGTGCTGAACTGGGCCGTGAGCCAGACCGGCGAGCTCGACTGCCGCCCCACTCCGCTGCTGGTGTCGGAGCTGTTTGCCGAGTGCCAGGCGCTGTACCAAACCACCGCCGCCGCCAGCTGGCAGCACATCACCATGGCCACGCCCCCCGGCCTGCGCCTGCGGGCCGACCGCAACATGGCCCGCACCATTCTGCGCAATCTGGTGGGCAACGCCCTCAAATTCATGCCCGCCGGCGGCCACGTTCACCTCGAAGCCGCCCCCGACCCCGACGACCCCGGCATGGTGCTCCTCAGCTGCACCGACACCGGGCCGGGCATGAGCGCCGCCATCGTAAGTGCCCTCATGAGTGGCCCGGCATTGCCCGAGTCCACTACCACGCCCCGCGCCACCGGCCTGGGCCTGGGCCTGGCGCTGTCGCGGGCCTTCGTGCATCGGCACGGCGGCACGCTGGTGATTCAGAGTCGGCCCGGGGCCGGCACCAACGTGACGGTGAGCATGCCCGCGGCACGGTGAGGAGGAGATAAAAATAGAACGTCAAGCTCAGCATGACGTTCTTATTCACTGCTGTTACGCACTGATTGCGCCTCCGCTTCAGCAAGCGACTTCAGCTGCTTCAGCAAAGGCCCTTTCCAAGCAATCCGTCAAGGTGGTGCGTAACAGCAGTTATTCATTGGTCTGTCAGGCCGCCCCCTACCAAATCACTACCCGCGTCGAATCCGGCCGGTAGAGCTTCTGGCCGGGCTTGATGCCGAAGGCTTCGTAGAAAGCCTGCACATCGGCCATGGGGCCGTTCACGCGGTACTGGGCGGGCGAATGCACGTCGGTGAGCAGCTGCGAGGCCAGGCTTTCGTCGCGCACGTGCATCTGCCAGCCCAGGGCGTAGCCCAGAAAGTAGCGTTGGGTGGGCGTGAGGCCGTTTGTTCTCTTATTTTCCTTGTACTGCTTGGTCTTTTTGAAGGCATCGAGGCCGATGACGATGCCGCCGAGGTCGGCAATGTTCTCGCCGGCCGTGGCCTTGCCGTTGATGTGCAGCGAATCGAGCAGGGTGTAGCCGTTGAACTGCTTCACGATGTCGGCCACGCGCTGATTGAAACGCTTGCGGTCGTCCTTGCTCCACCACTCGTGCAGGTTGCCGTGGGCATCGTACTGGCTGCCCTCGTCGTCGAAGCCGTGGGTGAGCTCGTGGCCGATGGTACTGGCCCCGGCGTAGCCGTACACCAGCGCGTCGTCGGCATCGGTATCGAGCAGGCCGGGAATGGCGAAGGCGGCCGCCGGCAGCACAATCTCATTGTTCGAGCCGTTGTAGTAGGCGTTGTAGGTCTGCGGGGTCATGCCCCACTCGGTGCGGTCCACGGGCTTGCCCAGCTTGTGCAGCTCGTAGCGGTACTGCCACTGGTTGGCCCGCATTACGTTGGCGGCCAGCGAGCCGCGGTCGATGGTCAGGGCCGAGTAATCCTTCCACTTGTTGGGGTAGCCCACTTTGGGGGTGATTTTATGGAGCTTATCCAGGGCCACTACTTTGGTAGGGGCGCTCATCCAGTCCACCTTCTGAATGTGGTCGGCGAAGGCCGAAACCACGTTTTTCACCAGCGTGTCGTAGCGGGCCTTGGCTTCGGGCTTGAAGTATTCTTTCACGAATAATTGGCCCAGCGCCTCGCCCAGGGCATTCTCCTGCATGTCCAGCACCCGTTTCCAGCGGGGCCGGATGGCCTTGGCCCCGCGCAGTACCGTGCCGTAGAAGTGGAAGTTCTCATCCACGAACGGGCGGCTGAGGGCGGGGGCAAACTCGCGGCTTGTCTGCCAGGTCAGGTAGGCTTTCCAGTCGTCGAGCGGCGCGGTTTTCAGCAGCTGGCCCACGGTTTGGTAAAACTCGGGCTGGCCCACGATGACGGTATCCACGTTTTCAAATTCCATCTGGCCGAGCCAGGTTTTCCACTCGAGGCCGGGCGTGAGCTTGTCGAGCTGCGCGATGCTTAGCTTGTGGTAGTTGGCGTAGGGGTCGCGCAGGGCTTCGAGCTTGCGCGACGACTTGGCCAGGGCGGTTTCCAGAGCCATTACCCGCGCGGCGTTGGCCTGGGCGGTGGCGGCATCCTGGCCCAGTAGCCCGAACATATTGGCGACGTGCTTCACGTACTCGGCGCGGATGTTCTTGGTGCGCGAATCGGTGTTGAAGTAGTAGTCGCGATTGGGCAGGCCCAGCCCGGCCTGGCGCAGGTAGAGGGCCATTTTATCGCTGTTCTTGTCGTCCTGGCCCACGCGGGGGCCAATCAGCGCATTCACGCCCAGCAGAATTTCGTGGGCGATAACGCCCGGCACCTCGGCCACGGATTTCAGGGCCGCGATGCGGTCCAGCTCTACCTTCAGGGGAGCGGCGGCGAGCTTATCGGCCTTCACCGAATCGAGCCCCACGGCCCAGAAATCGCCGATTTTCTGCTGGTTGCTACCAGCCGTGGCAGCGGCCCCAGCCGCCTCAATGCTGGTCTGGCGCAGGCGGGCGTAAATCTCATTCTGCACCTCTTTGCCAATGCCCCAGTTGCTCTCCGATGCCGGAATGGGGTGCTTGGTGAGCCAGGTGCCGTTGGCGTAGGTGAAGAAGTCGTCGCCGGGGGCCACCGTGGTGTCCAGGGCGGCGTGCAGGATGTCGGGCTTGTCGCCGGAACTGCTGGTTTTGAGTGAATTGGAGGGGCAGCCCGTCGCAAAGGCCGCCAACAGGGGCAACAGAAACAGGGGTTTTTTCATGCGGAGAAAGAGGGGGAGAAAGAAGGGGTAAGTACTTGGTTGGACGGGGCAAACACTATTAGCCGGGATGACTGGCCCCTAGACCGGCCTAAAACTAAAGACGCAAACGGCAAAAGGATAGCTGCTTCAACGGGGAAGGCTGCTTATCTGGTCGTTCCGGCTTGGCCAGATAAAATATCGGACGTGGTGCTGCCACCGATTTAATTGCTTTGCGCTGCACAGATGAGTTTTAGGCGCTTATTCTCTGCGACTGCCTGTGGTGGCTTGGTTTTTAGTACAACTTGATTATTGAATATTTATAATATAATTTGCATATTTGAATTATGAAGTATTTAATCAAAGTGCTAAGTCTTCTGTGCCTGCTGAGCGGCACTTCGTGCGTTTCTACCCAGCCCCGAATCATGAAGAGTGCGCCGGTAGCAACACCAACGAGCATCAATTTACCGAATGTTAAGCTTCCCAGAATAGCTTCTGTCGAGCACCGGTATTCTAATGCAACCACCTGCGAGAGTGATGCCAAAAAGTACTTCGATAATAATCATCCCCCTGGAGTTTTTGCCCCATTGCAAACAAGTCCCCTAACGTATTCTTTCAGAGATGATACCAACCCAGCGAACCCACAGGAGATTCGCTTCACTGTGCAGGTGGCTGGCACTCCGGAACCTACTAATACCATTGTCGACTATTGGGAAATCAAGCAAAAAACGGGAAAGCCGAAAGACGATATCGATAAGGCGGTCGACGACCTGGAAAAAATATACAAGTGTAAAAAAATTCACGGGCCAACACAAGACCTGGTGCCGGTGAATGGAAAAAATCCCTGGCGGGCAGTTATGGAGACTACTTATCCCATCGACCCACCAGAAATGCAAGCGCAGACCGCCAAAATATCCGGCACGTTTGGGGTTATTGTCAACCCGCCTTTTCCGTGAGCTGGCCAAGCAACGCGCAGATTGCCAACAGCATCTTGGTTGAACATTTAACAGCAGCAGTAAGATAATCCCCACCCCGGTACCAAAAAGACACGAACCACTATTTGAATCGCCGGGTGTGCCAGCAAGGGTGGCTCCCGGCTCCCAATTATTTCATGAAACGCTGGCTTGTCCTTGCCCTGTGCATCGGCTGGGGTTCTTCTTTCGCTCCCCTCCTGGCCCAAACGCGGGCGGTTGACAGCCTGCGGGGTTTGCTTGGTGCCGAAACCAGGCTTGATACCGTGAGGGTGCGCCGCTTACAGGCACTCAGCAACGAGCTAATAATGAGAGATTTGCCGCGGGCTATCGCGACGTTGGAGCAGGGCTTGCAGTTGAGCCGTCGGCTGGCAGACCCGCGTGGCGAAGGTCAGGCCCTGATTCGGCTGGGTACCCTCTACCGCCTCCACGCCGACTATGTGCAGGCCCGGCACCGCACCCAACAGGCGTTGGTGCTGTTTACCCGCCGGAAAGACTCCGCCGGTCTGGGGAGGGCTTACCTGCAGATGAGCTTCATCGAGATGGTGCAGGAAAACACGGCGGCGGCTTTGCGGGCCGCGCTGCAAGGCCTGCCCTACGCCGAGCAGGCCCACGACCTCATGACTCAAACCCGCTTACAGCTGACAATCGGCAATACGTATATGTTGCTGGGCAACTACCCGGACGCGCTAACATCACTTCAAACCACGCTTCGCAATACCCAAGCGCAGGGGGATAAGCCTGCTATGGCCGTGGCGTTGAGCCTTTTGGGTAATACTTATCAGTGCCTGAAAAATTGGCCCACCGCCCTTCGCTTCTACCGTCGCGCGGTGCAGCTGAACCGCCGGTTGGGCGACCTGCGCAGCGTAACTATCGACGAAACCAGCCAAGCTCAGCTATACGTCGACAAGGGCAACTACCCGCTGGCCCTGCGCCACGGCCTGCTGGCCCGTGCCTCGGCCCGCGACAGCCATGACACCTATAGCCTGCCGCCCGCCGAAGTGGCGCTGGCCCGGGCCTACCTGCTGGCCGGGCAGCCCGACAGTGCCATTGCCCTGGCCAAGCACGGCTTCGTGCTGAACCTGCCCACGCGTACGGGCACCAAAGAAACCCTGCGCAACGCCAGCGACGTGCTGGCCCAGGCCTACGCCCGGCGCGGCCAGTTTGCCGATGCCTACCGCTACCAAAGCCTGTGGGTGGCCTACAAGGATTCGCTGTCGGGCGAGGAAACGCAGAAAAAGACCAGTGCCTTGTTCTACAACTACAAGCTCGACAAGAAGCAGAGCCAGATTGCGCTACTCACCCAGTCCCGGCAGTTGCAGCGCCAGCAAATGCGGGGCCTGCTGGCCGGCCTGTTTGGGGTGCTGCTGCTGGCCGGGCTGCTGGCCCGCAACATCTACCTCAAGCAGCGGGCCAACCGCATTCTGAACGCCAAAAGTGCCCAGATTGCCCACCAGCGCGACCGCCTCGACCACACCCTCACCAAGCTGAAAGCGGCCCAAAGCCAACTGGTGCAGAGCGAGAAAATGGTGGCCCTGGCCGCTCTCACCTCGGGCGTGGCCCACGAAATTCAGAACCCGGTCAACTTCATCAACAACTTCTCCGAAGTGAGCCTGGACCTGGTAACCGAGTTGGAAGAGGAAGAGCACCAGCCGGCCCACGATGCCGTGCTGGCCACCGAGCTGCTCCACGACCTGAAGCGCAACCTGCACAAAATCCATCAGAACGGGGCCCGCGTGGGCGAAATCGTGCGGGGCATGCTGGAGCACGCCCGTTCCGATACCGGCCAGCGCCAGCTCATCGACCTGAACGCCATGGTGCAGGACTACCTGCGGCTGGCCTATCACAGCTTCCAGGTGAAGCACAGCGACATTGCCGTGGCACGCTCCCTGTCGCTCGACACGCACCTGGGCAAGCTCCAACTCGTGCCCCAGGAAATGGGGCGGGTGCTGCTCAACCTGTTTGCCAACGCCTTTTATGCCGTGTGCCAGAAAACCACAACGCTGGGCCCCGGCTACGCCCCCGCCATACTGGTGAGCACGCACTGCCAGAGCGGCTACGTCGAGCTGCGGGTGCGCGACAACGGCACGGGCATTCCCGCCGCCGTGGTCGATAAGATTTTCAACCCATTTTTCACCACCAAGCCCCCTGGCGAAGGCACCGGCCTGGGCCTCTGGCTCAGCTACGACATCATCACGAAGGGCTACGGCGGTACCCTCACGGTGCAAACCCAGGAAGGCGAATACACCGAACTCAAGGTGACGCTGCCCTACGCCAGCCCGGCCACCGACGAGGAGTACCACCCAGCCTGACGGCCGGCGCTGGCCCTAGCCCGGCCGGCCGCACGCGCAACGTCCACGAAATTTTGACCGGCGGGGGGGCGCGGCAAAACTCCGTGGACGCGGCAAATGGCCCGCTGGGGCCGGGAGCTACAGAATGAACCGGGTACTGAGGAAGCTGCTTTCCTGCTCGTTCACAATCTCGTTGAAGAGGGCTTTGTTGGTGTCGGTTTGCTTGGTGGCCACCACCGTGCGGATGCTGAAGGAGCGCAGCGCATCGTTCACCGACAGCGTGCCCTCGGCCGAGTCTTTGCGGCCGGTGAAGGGGAAGGTATCGGGGCCGCGCTGGCACTGGGCGTTGATATTGACGCGGCTCACCTGGTTCACGAGCTGGTCAATCAGGTTGGCCACTTCCTCCGATTCGGAGCCGAAAATGCTCACCTGCTGGCCGTGGTCGGAGTCGATGATGTACTGAACAGCTTCGTCGACGTGGGCAAACGAGGCCACCGGCACCACCGGCCCGAACTGCTCTTCGCGCCACACCTTCATGCCGTCCTTCACCGGGTACAGCAGCGCCGGGTACACCAGCGGGCCGGCCGCGGTGCCGCCGCCTTCGTTCATAATGCGCGCGCCCTGGCTCGTGGCATCGGCAATCATCTCGGCCAGGTTACCGGGTTTCTGGGGCTCGGGCAGGGGCGTGATGTTCACCTTTTCATCCCAGGGCATACCGGGCTTGAGCTTGTTGATTTCGATGGCGAAGCGCTGCACGAAGTCCTCGGCAATGCTTTCATGCACCATAAACAGCTTAAGGGCCGTGCAGCGCTGGCCGTTGAAGCTCAGCGCGCCCAGCACCGATTCCTTGATGGCCACGTCCAGGTCGGCATCGGGCATGATGATGGCCACGTTCTTGGCATCAAGCCCGAACACCACGCGCAGGCGGTTCGACTTGGGGTGCAGCTTCTTGAGCGAGTCGGCCACCCGGCTGGAGCCAATCAGGCCCAGCACGTCAATCTTGCCCGAGGTCATCAGGGCCGGCACAATGGCGTTGCCCCGGCCGTACACCGTGTTCACCACGCCCTTGGGGAAGGCCTCGGTGAAGGCCTGCAACAGCGGATAGTGCAGCAGCGCCCCGTGCTTCGGGGGCTTGAAGAGCACGGTGTTGCCCATAATCAGGGCCGGAATGAGCATGCAGAACGTCTCGTTCAGCGGGTAGTTGAACGGCCCCATGCACAGCATCACGCCCAGCGGCGAGTGGCGAATCTGGCCGATGATGCCTTCCTCGATGGTAAAGCGCGACGATTCGCGGTCCATGTTCTTGAGGGCATCAATGGTGTTGCGGATGTAGTCGATGGTGCGGTCGAACTCCTTCTCCGAGTCGGCCGCCGACTTGCCGATTTCCCAGAGCAGCAGCTTCACAATCTCGGCCTTGCGGGCCACGATGAGGCGGGTGAATTTTTCGACCGCCGCGATGCGGTCGGCCACGCTCATGCCCGGCCACTCGCCGCGGCCGTAGTCGTAGGCCCGCACGGCGGCATCGAGAGCCCGGAGGCTTTCGGCCTCATCCAGCAGCGGGTACGAGCCGATGACGCGCGGGGCCAGCGTGCCGTCGGTGAGGCGGGTTTGGATGGGGGTGATGACTTCCTGGGTGGCCCCGTGCCACTCGCGCAGCTCGCCGTCGAGCAAATACTGGCGCTGGTGCAGCGGCTCGGCCAGGCGCCAGGCTTCGGGAATCTGGCCTTCGTCCAACGGAAAAAGATGGGTCAGGCTTTCGGTGGTTACGGACATAGAGAAATGGGTAACAGTGTGCAAGGCGAACTTACTCATAAGTATATGTCCGCCAAAATGTTTGCGTACTGGGCTGGCCGCCCTGGCCGCTCATGGCCACGATGGCGTGGCCCGCTGCCGATATAAGCCGTATGTTAAGGCCAAAATGTTGTACCCCGTCATGTCGCTTCGCCTCTTGCTCCTGCTCAATTTTGCCGTCGCGGCCTACCTCACCGGGCTCATCTGGACGGTCCAGGTGGTGCATTACCCCAGCTTCGGGCTGGTGCCCAAAGCAGCGTGGGCGGCCTTCCACGCGGCCCACACCCGGCGCATGGGCTATGTGGTACTGGCCCCCATGGTGCTGGAGCTGGCCCTGGCCGCCTGGCTGGCCTGGGCCGGCCGGGCCGCCCTGCCCGGCGGCGCGGGCTGGTGGAGCCTTGCCCTGGTTGGGCTGATTTGGGCCGCCACGTTCTTCATCTCCGTGCCCTTCCACAACCGCCTCGAAACCGGGTTCGACTACATCGCCATCGGCGGCCTCACGCGCACCAACTGGATACGCACCCTGGCCTGGACGGCCCGAGCCGGGCTGCTGGGCTGGTTGCTGGCGTAGGGTAGGAGAGCAAGAGGAGCGTCATGCTGCGCTCAGCATGACGTTCCCATACCCTTGCACCTTTCTGCCCAAATATTACCGCCCGCTTTTCTCCCGCGTGGCTTTGAACTCCGACCCGTCCTTCCACTTGGGGAATGTTGTTTCGCTGGCGAGTTTCTGGCCCACGCGGAACAGCAGGCGTGCATCCTCGGCCGCGCCGCGCAGGTCCCACTTGGGGTCGAACTGGTCGGCGGGCTGGTGGTAGGCTTTCTCTTCGAAGTCTTTGCGCTGCTTCTCGGCGAAGGCTTTGCCGTGCAGGCGGCTATCGAAGGAGCCGCTGGCGTAGAGCGCCGGAATGCCCACTTTGGCGAAGCTGAAGTGGTCGGAGCGGTAGAAGCTGCCGGTTTCGGGGTGCTGGTAGGGAATCACGTAGCGGTTCTGTTCCTGGGCGGCGGCGCGGGCGTAGTCGTCCAGCGCCGACTGCCCGTAGCCCGTGATGGTCAGGTCGCGCATCGGCCCGAAGCCCAGCAGCTCGTCCATGTTGATATCGGCCACCGTGTTGGCCACCGGAAACAGCGGGTGCTCGGCGTAGTAGGCCGAGCCCAGCAGGCCCTGCTCCTCGCCGGTTACGGCCAGAATCACGATGCTGCGGCCGGGCTTGGTTTTGGCCTGCAAAAAGCCGTTGGCAATGGCCAGCAGGCCGGCGCAGCCGCTGGCGTTGTCGAGTGCGCCGTTGTAAATCGAGTCGCCGGCAATGGCCGGGCCGATGCCCAGGTGGTCCCAATGCGCCGAATAGATGATGTACTCTTTCGGTCGGGTGGTGCCGGGCAGCACGGCCACCACGTTTTTCGAGGTTTTGAGCGTGATTTTATTGCGCAGCGTCGTGGTCAGGCCCAACCCCAGCGCCTTGCCCCGGAAGCCGGGCTTGTTGGCGGCGGCGTAGGCTTGGTCGTAATTCTGACCACTCAAAGCGAAGAGGCGTTTGGCGGCATCGAGGGTCATCCAGCCTTCCACGGCCACTTTACTGGCCCCGTGGTCGGGGGTTTGGGGGTGCAGCTTGGCCCCGCCGTTGCTGCTCTGCACCACCGTCCAGGGGTAGGAGGCGGGCTTGGTGTCGTGGATGATGAGCAGGCCGGTAGCGCCG
>JAYULN010000179.1:0-2258 GCA_043763525.1 Hymenobacter sp. | reverse complement strand
TGAGGTGAACGGCCGTTTTGAGCAGCCCGCCCAGCAAATGCACGCCCCACATGATGGCCACGAACACCAGCGCGAACGACACCAGCGGCAACATGCCAAAGGCGCTGCCCACGTAGTGCCGCACCAGCGGCACCGCCGCCGACAGCAGGCTGAGCCCGCCCACCACGGCCAGCACGAAGGCCAGCAGCGACACCACCTCCAGCACTAGCCCGCGCCGGTAGCCCTTCACGGCCCCAATACCGAGGGGAAGCAAGAGCAGAATGTCGAGGGCAGTCATATTTTTGAATTATAAATTTTGAATTATAAATTATAAATTGCTCGAATCACCAAAGACAACAGGTGAGCAAATGGCTTACGGTTAGTCATTTATAATTTATAATTCAAAATTTATAATTCTTATAAATTCGTGTTATTCAGCAGGTGGCCGATTACGTCGGAGATGCGCTTGCCGTCGGCCTGGCCGGAGAGTTCGCGGGCGGCCACGCCCATTACCTTGCCCAGGTCGGAAGGGCCGGTGGCCCCAACCCGCTGGATGATGTAAACCAGCTTCTCCACCAAATCGGCTTCGGAGAGCTGGGCGGGCAGAAATTCTTCGATGATGACGAGTTCGGCCAGCTCATTTTCTTCGAGGTCGGAGCGGAACTGCTCTTTGTAGATGGCGGCGGCATCGCGGCGCTGCTTGGCGGCTTTGTTGAGCAGTTTGAGCTCGACCTCGGGCATGAGGCCGGCACCGCTGGCTCCTTCGGCGGTTTCGGCCAGCATAATCTGCGATTTGAGGCTGCGCAGGGTGGTGAGGCGCACTTTGTCTTTGGCCAACATGGCTTGCTTGATGGCGGCGTCGAGGGTGTCTTTGAGCATGGGTCGGGAAATTGGCGGGTTAGCGCGTGAGAGAAATTAGTTGAAGCCTCCCACCGCGGCTACGAATTGCCGGGGCTGGTCGAGGTAAATGGCTACGCGGCGCGCGGTGCGGCGGATGCCGTAGGGACCAATCAGCTCGATTGGCTCGGCAAAGGTGAGCAGCAGATTTGGCGTAGTGAAGAGGAGCCGGGCCAAGTTGAGCGTTGCGGGGCGAGCGGCGGGGATGTCGCGCAAGGGCTCGATGGCCACCACGGCGGCTCGGGGCACGGCAACTTGCCACATGCAGCCCACGCGCAAGGTCAGGGCGTTGGCGGTGAGCAGCACGGGCAGCAGCCGCACCGCGTGGGTGTGCGCCACAAGCGTCAGCAGCGTGTAGGCGTGCAATGGCAGCAGCCAAGCGGCCAACGTGGGGCTCCAATGGCGGGCCAGCAGGTGCAAGCTCGCCGTTTCAACGGCCAGCCCCACTCCCGCCATCACCATCAATGCGATAAAGCCCGATTCGCGGTGGTTACTGAAAGCCTCGGCTTTGTGGCCAAGCTCGGGGGCAGCCCACCAGCCGAGCACGGCGTAGCGCAACAGGTTGATTTCGGCCAACATAAACTCGCCAATTGGTCCCAGGCTGCGCACGACGGCTTGCAGGCTGGGCCACCAGGCAGGCGCGCGCGCAAACGCCGCTCGGTAGGCACGCACGAGGCGGCGCGCCTTGGTCGCCATCAGCCCGATGGTGACCAATTCGAGCAGCGCGGGCAGGAAACCCAGCGCCCGCAGGGGTTGCTGCTGGGCCACCGGAATCAGCCAGAAGGCCAGGGCCAGACAGGCTCCCACCACCCCGGCCAGGCTGGCCACGGCCAACCGATAAGGCCGCACCACCAGGAAGTAAAACAGCACGGGCACCACCACCAGCAAATCGACCGTAACCCCAACGGGCAGCAACGGTTGCTGGCTGAACGCGGGCAGGGTGGTTACGACGTGCTCGATGCCGACGATGCACAGCAGCAACCCGGCAAAGAGCACGGCGGGCCGAAAACGGTCGACTACGTCGGCGGTGGTCATAGGGGAGAACAGGTTAGCGGACACGCCCGGCCGGCGCAGACGTAATTTCGCCCCGAAGCTACGGCAGCCGGCCCGCAAGCCCGCCCCTGCCCCCACGCACACGCCACCAACCCGCCCATCCACCAATCCACCACCCTCCCGCCCGTGACCAACCTCAGCGTCAACATCAACAAACTGGCTACCCTGCGCAACGCCCGGGGCCACAACCGCCCCGATATTCTGCAAGCCGCCCGCGACATCGAGCGGTTTGGGGCCGAGGGCATCACCGTACACCCCCGGCCCGACGAGCGCCACATTCGCTACCAGGACGTGCGCGATTTGAAGGCCGTCGTGACCACCGAGCTGAA
>JAYULN010000178.1:0-13603 GCA_043763525.1 Hymenobacter sp. | reverse complement strand
GCCATCGAGCAGAAGGTCAGCATCAAGAACAACCGCTCGACGGTGGGCACCAGCACCGAGATTTACGACTACCTCAAGCTGCTGTTTGCGCGGGTGGGCCGCACGTATTCGCCCGCCAGCGGCGAGCAGGTGCGCAAGGACAACGTGGCCGACGTGGTGGATTTTCTGGCCGCGCAGCCCGAGGGCACTAAGGCCATGATTCTGGCCCCACTCTACCGCGCCGACAAGACGCGAACCATGAATAAGGAGTTGGATTTGCTGCTGCAAAAAGGCTACAGCCGCGTGGTGGTCGACGGCGTGACTTCCCAGATTGAGGACCTGATTGCGGAGGGCCAGCCCGAGGTGAAGGGCGACGTATCCATAATGATTGACCGCGCCGTGCTGCGGCCCGACGATGAGGACCTGCTCTTTCGCATGTCCGATTCGGTGCAAACCGCCTTTTTCGAGGGCCACGGCACCTGCGTTGTTCAGTTAACAGTTAGCAGTGAACAGTTAACAGTTGAAGGCCAAGCACCAAGCACCAGGCACCAAGCACCAGGCACCGAAACCCGGACTTTCTCCGATAAATTCGAGCTGGATGGTCTCACCTTCGAGGAGCCGAGCGTCAACTTCTTCTCCTTCAACAACCCCTACGGCGCGTGCCAGACCTGCGAGGGCTTCGGCTCGGTGCTGGGCATTGATGAAGACCTTGTAATCCCGGACAAGAGCCTGACCGTGTACGAAGGCGCGATTGCGCCCTGGCGCACCGAGAAGCAGGGCGAATGGCTGAAGCCGCTGCTGAAAAACGGCATCCGCTTCGACTTCCCCATTCACCGGCCCTACAACGACCTCAGTGCGGCTGAGCAGCGCCTGCTCTGGACCGGCAACAAGCACTTCGACGGCCTGGATAAGTACTTCAAGTGGGTAAGTGAGCAGACCCACAAAATCCAGTACCGCGTGCTGCAAAGCCGTTACCGGGGCCGCACCGTGTGCCCCGACTGCCGGGGTACCCGCCTGCGCAAGGATGCCCAGTATGTGCGCATCGACGGTCGCAGCATTGCCGATATCGTGCTGCTGCCCATCTCCGATGCCCTGACGTTCTTCCAGAGCATGAGCCTGGGCGAGCACGACGCCAAAGTGGCCGAACGCCTCGTGACGGAAATCACCAACCGCCTCGGCTACCTCAACCGCGTGGGCCTGGGCTACCTGACGTTGAATCGATTGAGTAACACACTCAGCGGCGGCGAAAGCCAGCGCATTTCGCTGGCCACCTCCCTGGGCTCAGCCCTGGTGGGCTCGATGTACGTGCTCGACGAGCCCAGCATTGGCCTGCACCCCAAGGATGCCGAGCAGCTGATTGGCGTGCTGCGCTCGCTGCAGCAGCTCGGCAACACCGTGGTGGTGGTGGAGCACGAGGAAAAGATGATGGAGGCCGCCGACCAGATTATCGACATCGGCCCCGAAGCCGGCAGCGGCGGCGGCAACCTCATGTTTCAGGGAACCATGGCCGAGCTGTTGCAGGACACCGAAACCTACACCGGCCTCTACCTGAGCGGCAAAATGGAGGTGGCCGTGCCCAAGGTGCGCCGCCCCTGGCGCAATGCCCTGGAACTAACCGGGGCCCGCGAAAACAACCTCAAAAACGTGAGCGTGAAGCTGCCACTCGGCGTGATGACCGTGGTAACGGGCGTATCCGGCTCGGGTAAGTCCACGCTCATCAAGCGCATTCTGGCCCCGGCCCTGATGAAGATGCTGGGCGGCGGCGCGGGCGAAAGCACCGGCAAGTTCGACCGCCTGATGGGCGTGAACGGGCAGGTGTCGCACGTCGAGTTCGTGGACCAGAACCCCATCGGCAAGTCGTCGCGCTCGAACCCGGTGACCTACGTGAAGGCCTACGATGCCATCCGGACGCTGTTTTCGGAGCTGCCGCTGGCCAAGGCGCGGGGCCTCAAGCCGTCGCACTTCTCCTTCAACGTCGACGGCGGGCGCTGCGAAGTGTGCCAGGGCGAAGGCCAGGTGAAAATCGAGATGCAGTTCATGGCCGATATTTATTTGACCTGCGAGGGTTGCGGCGGCCGCAAGTTCAAGCAGGACATTCTGGACATTAAATTCCAGGACAAGGGCATCGACGAAGTGCTGGAATTGACGGTTTCCGATGCCGTGCAGTTCTTCCGCAGCCAGCCCAAAGTGGCCGAGCGCCTCAAGCCGCTGGAGGACGTGGGCCTGGGCTACATCCGCCTCGGGCAGTCGGCCAACACCCTTAGCGGTGGCGAGGCCCAGCGCGTGAAGCTGGCCTCGTTTCTCACCAAAGGCGCTACCCTTCAGCAAGATAAAATCTTGTTCATCTTCGACGAGCCTAGCACCGGCCTGCACTTCCACGACATCGCCAAGCTGCTTGGGGCGCTGAATGCGCTGATTGAGCAGGGCAATTCCGTGCTCATCATCGAGCACAACGTCGACATTATCAAGTGCGCCGACTGGATTATCGACCTCGGTCCTGAAGGTGGGTTGAACGGCGGCCACCTGCTATTTGAGGGCACGCCCGAGGAGCTGGTGAAGCTGAAAGATTCTAACCATACTGCGCGTTTTCTGGCCGATAAAGTGTAATGTTGCAGCACCACACGGGCTGCTGTCGGCACCGGCACGGGCAGGCTGCTTTGGGTTCTGCCCCGCTACCAGCTTCGTTGTGCCACGAGGGGCCGGGTGTAGTGCCCCAGCGGATAATCCAACTCATTGGCTGATACGTAAGTGTGTCGCCTATTGCTCTTTTTATGCAACTCACTGCAACCGCTCCCCCAGACCACTACGCGCCCTCGAACCGCTCGGCTGCGGGCCGGGCCTGGCGCTGGCTCACGGCCCTGGCCATCTTCGGCAATATTTTCCTTAACTACTACGCCAATACGTACCCCTTTGCCGGGCAAACCAATGCGGCGGTATCGGCCAAATACCCCACTTTGCTCACGCCGGCCGGCTATGCGTTCAGCATCTGGGGGCTGATTTTTTTGGCCCTGGCGGTGTATGCCGTGTGGCAGCTGCTGCCGGGGCAGCGCAACCTGTCGCTGCCCGATGCCCTGGCCAAGCCCCTCACCCTGGCCAGCGTGGCCACCGGGGCCTGGGTAGTGCTGTTTGCGTACGAGCTAATTTTGCCCAGCGTGGGCGTAATGCTGCTCATTCTGGGCAGCCTCATTGTGGTGTATGGCCGGGCGCGGCGGCGCATATTTGCTGAGGCGGCCCCGGCCTTGGTCGGCTTGCCCTTTTCGCTGTATTTAGGCTGGATTTCGGTGGCTTCGGTCATCAATATCACCATTGGCCTGCGAAACGCGGGCTGGCAGCCCGTCGAGGCGGCTTCGGTCACCCTCACGCTGGGGCTGATTATTGTCGTCGTGGCCCTGGGACTGATAATGAGCCGCGCATTTCGGGACATGGTTTTTCCGCTGGTGATTGCCTGGGCCCTGGTGGCCGTATGGGTGGTGCGCCTGCGCGAAGTGCCCGAGCTGGGCTGGGCGGCCCTCATTGGGGCCGCCGTAGTGGCCATTGCCGGCATTGTGCTGTCGCGCCTGGGCGGCCGCAAAACGCCCTGGCAGCTGCGCGACGAAGCCGCCGCTGCCGCCGAAGCCGAGATTGCCGCCCGCAACGCCACCCGCACGGTCGAGTAGCCGGGACTATAGAACGGGTACCCCCAAAATCTCATTTCGGCCCGTAATAACCAGTCGTTTGCCGGTGCCGAAATGAAATTTAGGGGTACCCGTGCTGGCTGGGTCATTGCTTTGGCCCGTAGCTTTGCGAGCCACAGTCCCTATCCCTACTTCACTCGCTTCGCCCGATTATGCGCCAAAACCTCGTTGCCGGCAACTGGAAAATGAACCTGACCTACCCCGAGGGCCTGGCCCTGGCAGGTGAAATTACCCGCCTGGCGGTCGACACCGCGACGGCGGCCAACGCCCCGGAAATCGTTGTTTGCCCGCCGTTTCCGCTGCTGCACGGCGTGGGCCAGCAGCTGCCGAAGTCGTCGAAGTTTCACTTGGGCGCGCAGAACTGCCACCAGAAGGAAAGCGGCGCCTTCACGGGTGAAGTTTCGGCCAGGATGCTAGCCTCGGTGGGCTGCGAATACGTGATTCTGGGCCACTCGGAACGCCGCCAGTACTTTGGCGAAGACGATGAACTGCTGAGCCAGAAGCTGAAAGCCGCGCTGGCCGCCGGTCTTAAACCCATTTTCTGCGTGGGCGAGTCGCTCGATACCCGCGAGGCCGACGAAACCTTCGACTACATCGGCAAGCAGCTTAGCGACGGCCTGTTCCACCTCAGCAACGAGGAGTTCGACCAGGTAACCGTGGCCTACGAGCCCATCTGGGCCATTGGCACGGGGCGCACGGCCACCAGCGCCCAGGCACAGGAAGTCCACGCCTTCATTCGCGAACGAATTGCCCGCGCCTACGATGCTAAAGCCGCCCTCGATACCACCATTCTCTACGGTGGCTCGGCCAATGCCCAGAACGCCCGCGAGCTATTCGCCCAGCCCGATGTGGATGGCGGCCTGATTGGCGGCGCTTCGCTGAAGGCGGCCGACTTTCTGGCCATCATCCAGTCGTTTTAATTGTAGCGCGAACTTTGCAGGTCGCGTCCCCGCGCTTCCGGCATTGCCTTTGCGGCGCAAGCACGCGGACTACAAAGTTCGCGCTACTGTCTACGGTGCTTACGCCACTACTATGTTCTTTTCCTTTCTCCTCGCGGCCCTGCTAGCCCTCACGCCCGCCAAAGCCCCCGCTGCCGGCCCATTGGAGCCGTGCAAAATCTACGGCTCGGTGTACCTCGAAACCGACCCGGCGCGGCGCAGCTACTGTTTCGGCACGGTATACGTGGAGCCCGAGGAAGCCTTCGCCGACCTGCTGGTTTTCAAGGAAGACAACAAGCTATTTGCCGACAAAGCCGGCCTGTGGGCTGAAGCTCCAGCCCGCGACTTCGCCGACTACGTGCTGTTCGTAACCCCCGACCGCGCCAAGGCCGATTTCGCCATTCACTACACCAAAGTGCGCTCCTTTGCCGGCTGCAAGCAGTAAAACGCATCTGCCAACAGATTGCCAGCAAAAAGCCCTTCCGTAACTCACGGAAGGGCTTTTTGCTGAGTCGGCAGGGATTTATTCAACGCTTCACCAGCTCGACGCGGCGGTTTTTGGCGCGGCCGGCTTCGGTGGCGTTGTCGGCTAAGGGCTTGCTTTGGCCGAAGCCGGCGGCTTGCAGCCGGCCGGGCGCAATGCCCTGGGCCGTCAGGCGGCGCACTACTTCCTGGGCGCGGGCTTCGGACAGCTGCTGATTGTGGGCTGGAGTGCCGGCGTTGTCGGTGTGACCCTCTACCGCCAGCCGCAGGGCTGGGCTAGCCTGCAACAGCTTCAGAACTTCAGTCACGGCCGGTTCCGATTCGGCTTTGATGCGTGCCTGGTCGGTGTCGAAATTGAGATAGAGCGTAGCCCGGCCTTCCGTATCTAGTTTTTTTTTAGCTCGGCGGCCGTAGTCGAAACGCGCTGGGGCATGACGGCTTTCTCGGTTACGTTGAGGTAGTAGCGGTAGTCATCGGGACGCAGCTGCACCCATATCTCCTTGTCTTTCTGGTGAATAACATAGGTATCTGCTTGGTAGCCGGCGGCCATGTTGCCGCTGTGCTTGTTGTATTCGCCATCGCCGAGGCGCTCAACAGCCTCGCTGGGCAAATTACCCGACGATACTTTTACCCCGCCCAGGGCTTTAATCAGGCTTTCGTAGTTGCGTTGCATCATCAGCACCGACGTTTTTTTCTGGTCGTTGACGGCCACGTATTCGCGGCGCAGTACGTGGCCCTCCACGGGCACCAGGTTGTGCCCATCGTACGCATACTGGCGGTCAAACTCAAAGTCGACGCTGTCCGATGGTACGTTTATTTTGTAGCCCTGAAGCCTGCCCACGTACGGAAAGGCCCCGAGCGCAGCTGTCGAAATGGGTACCGTTGCGATATCGAAGGTCGCGGCTGCCGGAGTAGTGGCAGCTGCCGGCGCAGCTGCCGGGGCAGCTGCATCAGTCGGCATGGTGGCGGGCGCGGCGGTTTGCGCGGTTTGGTCGGCGGTTTTGTCTTTGCTGCCGCAGGCACTGAGGCTGCCGGCCAAGGCCAGTGCCAGGAGGAGGCGGGGATTTGTTTTCATAGAAGCGGCTGAATGAAAACATTTACTTCGGCAAATAAAGCCATGTTTCGTGAATCGAAATTCTGACAAAGTCATTACAGCCATTTATGGCGACTTTTGCGCATTGTTAACTCATTGCTCCGCTACGCCGCATGGATTTTATTGAACTGACCGTTGAAGCCCCGCGCGAGCTGGCCGACATTCTGGTGGCCGAGCTGGCCGAGGTAGGCTTCGACACCTTTGAAGACACCGACGAGGGCTTTCAGGCCTACACCACCGAAGAGGTGTTCAACCCCGACGCGGTAGCCGAAATCATGAGCCGCTACGAGGGCCAGGGCGACCTCCGCCACTCGCACCGCGTCATCACCCGCCAGAACTGGAACGCCGAGTGGGAGAAGAATTTCCAGCCCCTCATCATTGCCAACCGGGTATCGGTGCGGGCCCCGTTCCACCCCGAGCCGGCCGGGGTCGACTACGACATCGTGATTATGCCGCGCATGTCGTTCGGCACCGGCCACCACGAAACCACGGCCCTGATGATTGAAAACCAGCTCGATGTGGACCACAAAGGCCTGCGTGTGCTCGACATGGGCACCGGCACCGGCATTCTGGCCATTATGGCCGAAATGCTGGGGGCCCGCCAGGTGCTGGCCGTCGACACCGAACCCTGGACCGTGGAAAACGCCCGCGACAATGCCGCCGACAACCAGTGCCACGGCATCGAGTGCCGCCTGGGTGGGGTCGAAACCCTGGCCAATGAAGCTCCTTTCGACCTCATCCTGGCCAACATCAACCGCAACGTGCTGCTCGAAGACATGCACGAGTACGCCCGTCTGCTGCCCAGCGGCCGGCCCATCCTGTTCAGCGGCTTCTACGAGGAAGACCTCCCCAAAATCACCGCTGAGGCGGCTAAGCACGGCTTGCGCTACCAGCGCCACCGCATGCTGCGCAGTTGGGTATCGGCCATTTTCGAGAAAGAGTAAGGCCGGTTCCTATCTGCGCCGTCCAGGTTGAGCGTGGCCCGTGAGTGGGCGCTCAGGTTCGACGCGATACGCCCAACACTGGTTGCTTGTACGTAGGGGCGGGGCTTGCCCCCGCCCGTCGTTGCACGATTCAACCGCGTGCCGTGCAACGGCGTAGGGCGGGGGCAAGCCCCGCCCTACGCCGTTCACCTGTACACCGACCGCTAAGTGACCTTTGAAACTGAGCTTCCGCTCGTAGCAGGACAGCTGCTAATGGGCCGCGTCGTAGCTGACGAAGCGCAGCGTAGTCCTGCTCGTACTGGAACGGGCCCAGGTAGTCGGTGCGCCGCACGGGCTGGCCGGTCTGGTAGACCAGCTTGGCCACCTTCTGCCCGCTGGCCGTGTAGCGGAACACCAGCGAGTCGGCCCCGCTGCCGAAGTGAATGAGCCGGGGCAGGTTCAGGTGGTTGTAGGCGATGCCGGTGAGGCCCTTGTTGCGGTCCTGGGTCAGGCTCCCGTTGGGGCCGTGGCCGCCCACGCCACCAGCTGCTTCCGGACTTCGGCGGGGTCGCGGGCGGCATCCTCCCGCAACCGGCTGGGGATGGAGCCGGGGGCGGCGGTGGCCGTCGTGATGAGGGCCAGCCGGGTGCGCAGCGGGTCCCACTGCTTCTTCTGCAACCAATCGCCCCAGACCCGGAGCGTCTTCCAGAAGTCGGGGCTGCGATGCGACAAGACCGCCTGCTGTTTGGTGCTTAGGTGGTGCTTGAGCTGCTGAAGCTTGGTCGCCGTCGCGCTTTGCAGCTTCACGTCATCCAGCCCTGCTCACGGCCGAGGGCGGATTCTTCGCCCTCGGCCGTGAGCAGGGCATAGAGCGCATACTGGGCTTGGTAGAGGTCGCCCAATGTCTGCGGCCCAGCAGCGGCTGAAAAGTGGGGTGGTCCATTAAAAACGGACAGTGAGCTAAGGTAGGTTGATTTTCAGGTCGTGTTCAAATTGGTGGGGTGAGCGGTAGTCGAGGGCGGAGTGGCGGCGTTCGAGGTTGAAGTAGGTGTCGAGGTAGTGGGCGACTTCCAGGCGGGCTTCTTCGAGCGAGGCGAAAACGGAGCCTGGAGGCAATAATTCGGTTTTAAGCGTGCTCCAGCCGGCTTCGGCCTGGGCGTTGTCGTAGGGGTTGCCCGGCCGGCTGAAGCTGGGCAGGGCACCGGCTTGCGCGATGCGGGCTCGACAGGCCGCGCTGGTGTACTGGCTGCCCCGGTGGTCGGCGTGGATGATGAGCCCCGGAGCTGGTTGGCGCAGCGTTAGTGCCTGTTCCAGGGCGTGGAGCACCAGTTCGGTCGGCATCTGGGCGGCCAGGTGCCAGCCCACCACGCGCCGCGAGCAGGCATCGGGCCAGGTGGCCAGGTAGCACCAGCGCCCGCCCACCAGTGGCAGATACGTAATGTCGCCGACCCAGACTTGGTTCGGGGCGGTAGGGGCCGGCTGACCCAGCAAGCGGTTTTCGGCCACGACGGCGGCCGGGTCGGCCACCGTCGTGCGCGGCCGGTGCGGCCGGGTGCTCAAGGCCCGTAGCCCATGCTGGCGCAGCCAGATGCGCAAGGCGTAGCGGCCCACGCGGTGGCCTTCGGCGTGTAACTCGGCCCGCAGCCGCCGGGTGCCGTAGCGTCGGGCGTGGCGCATAAAGGCCACGTGCGCCGCCACCTGCCACGGCGGCGGCGCGGCGGCTGGCCGGTGCCGCCACTGGTAATACCCGGCCGGGCTCACGGCCAGCACCTGGCAGAGCAACTGCACGGGCCACGGCTCGGAGCAGGCGGCGATAAAGGCGTAGCGGTTCATCACTGAGGCGGTTGGGAAAAGATGGTCACGACTTTTTTTAAAATGTCGCGCTCCATTTCCACGCGCTTGAGCGCAGCCCGCAACTGCTTGATTTCGTCGCGCTCCGCGCTGCTGGGCACGGCGGCTTCCAGGGCCTGGCGTTGCCAGCGCCCCAGCAAGGCCGGCGAAATGCCCTGGGCACGAGCCACGTCGCTTTGACGGGCACCGGCCGCTACTTGGCGCACGCATTCGGCCTTGAAAGCCGGCGTGTATTTCTTACGGGTGGCGGGCAAGCCGCCAGGATTCGATTTTTCAGTCATGGGCAGCGGAAGTTAAGACTTAGCGCTGTCCGTTTTAGCTAGACCACCTCATTTTACCTACGTTAGGCCTGAACAACTACATCCATGGGCTTTTTAGCGTTTCCCGTGCTGGATTTGGCATCGGCTAGTCCTGCAAACGCTTCCCCAACCGTAACGTAAGGCAAATCAAGTAAGCTAGGTGTTGGGCTGTGGGTGGGCAACGGGAACGACGGTTTACCAATATCCTCGCGAATACCAATAATGAAGATGCGCTGCCGCTTCTGTGGGGAACCGTAATCCGTAGCCATTAGCACTTTTGCTTCCGCATTGTAGCCCAACTTCCTGAAAGATTGCACTAGCTCCTTAAGTAGCGCACCGCCAGCGATGCCCTTGAGGTTAGAAACGTTCTCCATTACGAATGCCTTTGGGTTTATGGATTCCACGCAACGCAAGAAGTCGAACACTAAACTGCCGCGAAGGTCTAGCGTACCTTTTTGCTTACCCGCTTGACTGAACGACTGACAGGGTGGGCCGCCATAGATAATATCGGGGAGACGGTCAATGCCGGTATGCTTTCTGAAAAACGCAACCGGGTCTTCTACCTTAGAAAGGTCTTGCTCTACTACAGCTACTTTGTCGCCAAAGTATTTTTGCAGCGTCCGGCAGGCATCAAACCACAAATCGGTACACAGCTTAGTTTCGATGTGCACCCCCGCGGCGTCCACCTCTTCGGCTCCAATATCTAGCCCGCCTGCGCCACTAAATAAGCTCATTGCGGTGAGCTTGTTCCCTTCTACACCGTTTCCGTGCTTGATGGTAAGGGCGACACTTTCCAAAACGGCGCGGCCCAGATGAACCGGTACGGCGTTACCTACCTGGCGCTGGGTGCTGGTGAGCGTTCCCACGAACTCTAGGTCATCGGGAAAGCCTTGCAGTCGTGCAGCCTCACGAACCGTAACGTATCGGTTTTCGGAAGGATGGACGAATTTGTTGAAAATGAAACCGGTGACCGTTAGCGAAGGCTGCGCGGGGTCAAGCCGGATGATGCGCATGTTTGGCCCACCCTTTCGGTTCGGGTCGTTTACATAAAATTTGAAACTAGCGTGTTGCAGCTCTTCAGGTAAGTCCTGCATCTTACCGCCCACTTTTAGGTGGTCAATCCGCTTTTGCACTTGCTCACCGACCTTGCGGTAGATGTGATTCTTCACTACGTCCTCCTCAACCATTGAAATCGAATATTTGCTGTAGCCACCCATCGCGGGTATAGCTCTTTGTGAAAGTAATAATGCCGTCATAAAGGTTGTGAACCGGCGTGCCCGCAGGCAAATCATCCGTTGTCTCTACGTCCTCTAAATCCGAAATCAGCCACATCACGTTTTGAATAGGGCTGATGTAATCGTCGTAATGCCTGGCTGCGTGCGCATTCGAGAGGATGCCGACTTTAACATCGATACCCTCGTTGACTACGTCGGTCATACGCAATTTAAGCAATTGGTAAACGCCTTTCTTGATGTCGTCGGTTCGGTCCATGCCGACGCTAGTCTTGCCGTCCGATATAGAGGTAGCATGCGACCACAAACGCGTACCGGGTTTTCCACAGCCACCGGTTAGCCAGTAAATGTTGTCGTCTTTGGTCTTATCGGTGTAAGCTGTAAAGGCCCGTACCCACGTCTGTAGGTAAGTGTCCAGAAAGCCGAGTTCCTCGTCGGCCACCAACTCAGTCAGCGCGTGGATGAAGTAATCATCTGACTTATCGTAAGGCCGGCTGAAGTAATACATCACGGCTTCCCACTCTTTGTCTTCGGCATCACCAACGATTGTTGGAACCATCAGCCCCATTTTGGCCCCTCTAAAACTGGCCAAAGTAACTTCGGTGTGCTCATCCACGGCATCTTCATCCGGTTCCAACTTCACGGCTAGTGGCAAAGTGAAAAGCGGGGCTGATTTCACCTCAGCTAAGAATGCTGTGTTGTTCTCTCGGTCGTAAACCACTAAATCAACAGGTTCCTCGCCTTGCATCACAGCAAGGTCGCTAGAACCTGTTTGGCGGAACCACTCTCGAACAAAGAGAATCAGCGCCTCAATAGCCGATGCGCCAATGTTCGCGGAGGCACCCTTACCAGCTTTGTGGTAGATGAACTTGCCTTCCAGCGCACAACGCGGGCAAACATTCACATAAGGGAAGAAATGGTGTTATTCCCCATTGGGGCACTGCATCCAGCCTTGCGGGACTATTTTGGTATAGTATGAAAGCCCTACCAGCAGGTCAAAACAAGCTGCCAAGGATTCACCTCGGCTCACCTCCTGCTGATGGATGCACTTCGTTACGAGCGTTTGCACAAAGTCTCCTAATGGAGTTTGCTTGTTCGAGTTTAGCTCGATATCCAACAGTTGTTCAATACGTTCTCTGTTCATGATTCGGTAGATTTTGAAACCCCTATTGTGGAAGACTAGAGTGGTTCGGATGCCAATGTTAGCCGTTGGCTTTATCTACAAACCTACGCAATAGATGGGGTTAGACAAGACTGAAACAGGGCAAATTAGGCTTGTGTAGCGCGTCCGTGTCTGTTCGCAAGCGGAATAGCTGTCTTGAATGTTCGAACGCGACTGGGGAGACGAAAGGCTAGCAGGTTCGAGTTACACGCATACTCTGGGATGGTCCAATAAAAACGGACAGTGAGCTAAGGCAGGTTGATTTTGAATTCGCATTCAAATTGATGCGGTGAGCGGTAGTCAAGGGCGGAGTGGCGGCGGTCAAGATTGAAGTAGGTGTCGAGGTAATGGGCGACCTCGAGCCGGGCTTCTTCGAGCGAGGCGAAGGCGGTGCCGTGGGGCAGCAATTCGGTTTTGAGGGTGCTCCAGCCGGCTTCGGCCTGGGCGTTGTCGTAGGGATTGCCCGGCCGGCTGAAGCTGGGCACGGCCCCGGCCTGGGCGATGCGGGCGCGGCAAGCCGCGCTGGTGTACTGGCTGCCGCGGTCGGCGTGGACGATGAGTCCGGATGCTGGCCGGCGCAGCGTCAGGGCTTGTTCCAAGGCCACCAGCACGAGTTCGGTGGGCATCTGCGCGGCCAGGTGCCAGCCCACGACCCGGCGCGAACAAGCGTCGCGCCAGGTGGCCAGGTAGCACCAGCGTCCGCCCACCAACGGCAAATACGTGATGTCGTCCACCCAGACCCGGTCGGGGGCAGTGGGAGCCGGCTGGCCGAGTAGCCGGTTTTCGGCCACTACAGCGGTTGGGTCGGCCACCGTCGTGCGCGGGCGCTGCGGGCGGGTGCTCAAAGCCCGCAGGCTGTGTCGGTGCAGTCAGGTGCGCAGGGCGTAACGCCCCACCGCGTGGCCTTCGGCACGCAGTTCGGCCCGCAATCGGCGGGTGCCGTACCGGCGGGCATGGCGCGTAAAAGCGGCCTGTGCCGCTTCTTGCCAGGCCGCAGCAGGCCGCAGCAGGCCGCAGCAGGCCGCAGCAGGCCGCAGCAGGCCGCGGTAGACGTCGTCGCCACTGGTAGTACCCGGCCGTGCTCACGACCAGCACGTGGCAGAGCACCTGCACGGGCCAAGGCTCCGTGCAGGCCGCGATGAATTGGTAACGCATCATGACAGAGGCGGTTGCGCAAAGATGGTCACGACTTTTTTAAAAATATCGCGCTCCATCTCCACGCGCTTGAGCTCGGCACGCAGGCGTTTGATTTCGTCGCGCTCCGCGCTGCTGGGCACCGCCAGCTCCAGGGCGGAGCGCTGCCAGCGGCCGAGCAGCGCCGGCGAAATGCCTTAGGCGCGGGCCACGTCGCTTTGCCGGGCCCCGGCTGCTACTTGGCGGACGCACTCGGCCTTAAAAGCCGGCGTGTATTTCTTGCGGGTGGAGGGCACTCCTCCAGGATTCGATTGTTCAGTCATGAGCAGCGGAAGTTAAGACTTCTCGCTGTCCGTTTTAGCTACACCGCCCCAACATGCTCACCAACACCAGCCGTACCGTTTTATACATCGGCGTAACCAACGACCTCAACCGGCGCATGTATGAACACCGCGTTGGCAATGGTGACGTTAGCAAATTCACCGGGCGCTACCAAGCCGATTTGTTGGTTTACTTTGAGCTTGCGCCTGATGCTAACCAAGCCATTGCTCGTGAAAAGCAGTTGAAAGGCTGGACGAGGGCCAAGAAAGATGCTTTAATCAATACCTTAAATCCTGACTGGACTGACATTGATTTAGAAACGTGGCAGGGCTAACAACGAAGCGGTAAAGATGCTTCGGCAAGCTCAGCATGACGTTCTGGGTTGATGTTCTAATACCCACCCCATGCAACCAATCGACCAAAACCCGGACCCGAACGCCATCAACATCGAGCTTTCCGAAGCCATGGCCGAGGGCGAATACGCCAACCTCGCCATGATTGCGCACAGCAACAG
>JAYULN010000177.1:0-5602 GCA_043763525.1 Hymenobacter sp. | reverse complement strand
CGAATGGCATCAGCTTTAGATGTTTTATCGGCCAAGGTGATATTGGTGCGACCGCTGCTTTCGGTGCTTGTTACTCTATGAATTGCGTAGTGAGTGATTGCACCATTCGTGCCGGTCCAAACACCAGAGATTCTGTAAGTGTCCATGCTTTTTTGGAAAAGTGTGATTGAGGAAATGAAACGAGCTAAATTATGGAATGCGGCTGTTGAAGCTAGTATGTTTCGGTTTCCGACAGATAGGCCCGCGACAAGTAGCCCTCTGCCTCGCTCTCGGCCGTCGTCGTACTCACCTTCACCCACTTCGCGTTGGTGAGTTCCTGTACCGTCACCACATCGTTGCGTTCCAGGACGCGAACAACCGCAGAATCAGCAGATGGAGCTGCCCGCAGATTAAGCGTCGTAGCGGCCACGTAGTAGTCCCCACTCACGTCGAGCTCTACCTTGGAGGGCGTCGGCGCTGACACATTGCCTGAGTCCCCACCTCGATAGGAGCGGCTTGTCTTGGTGGCTGTTCGGGAAGGAGAGCGATAAGTACGCCGCAGTGTGGAAGGAGCGCACACGCCGCAGGTCCCCCCGCCACCGGCGCAGTGGCCACAGTAGTTGCAATTGGAGCAAGCACGGCAGGAGGCGTCGCCAGAGCATCGGGCCAGTTTGGCTAATGGATTGGCAAGACGGAACGAGGCCTTGCGGTGAGTGGAGTGGCTTGCTTTTCCACCGCCATCGTTCGATGGTATGACCCCGGTGAAGAGCAGAGAAAGGAATAGTAGGAGCAGTTTCATTTGGTAGGACTTGTTAAAAGATGAATTAGTCGATAGCCGTCGCGCCAGCAATGCCAATGCTTATGGTGGCCACTTCGTTGGGCGCGGCCGTTTTCAACTTGTAATGCGTTTTGCCTTGCGGTGGTACGAGCTCGTAGATAGGGTACTGCTGGGTGCCCAATTCGGTCTGAGTTTGGGAGTACCAGGTTACCAATAAGACCGGGTCTTTAAATAGGGCCAGCGTGGCTTGGTTCGTGATATCGCCTTCGAGCACGAGCTGGTTGATGAAGTTGCGGTGGTGCGTGCCCTGCACTTGCAAGTACTCCTGCGGCGCCGACTGCTCGCGCTGTAGTAGTTCGGCGCGCAGCTCGGCGGCAGTTTTAGGACGGGCTTCCGGCACCTCAACAGTGTAGTCGTTGCCGTGGGAGTTGGCTTGGGAGCAGGATTGTGTCAGCGCTAAAAAGCTAAGCGCACAGATGGGCAGTAGAGATTTGAGCATTATTAGAGGTTAAATGGTTAATGAGTACGCCGCTGAAAGTTGATGATGGCCTCGTTATCTCGAAGGCAGCGCTCTAACTCTTGAATCCGAGCGTGTGCGGCGTCAAGATGTTGGCGGGCATTACTGTGCCCCTTTCGGATGTCACTGGTATAAGCAATAATCAGCCGTGCTGGCAATGTTAGCCGCAGAAGGCCGCTAAATGTGGAAGGAGAATATTTCGCCTGAATTGAATTAGACCGCCTTGGCCTCGCTAAGCAGGGCCATGGTCTTGCGGTATTCTTGCGCTTCGGCTTCGTGCAAAAAGTCTATCTCCCCGTGATTAGCCTGCACGGCTTCCGCAATCTCGGTCAGCGTCACCCGGAAGAATTCCTTCCGCTCGTTGATGCGATTCAGACGCCGGTGATGAAATAGCCGGTGCAGGGTGTTTTCCAGCTTTGGAGCATCGTCGCAGTAGATGACGGCGTGCACATCAAATTGAAACGGAACCGACGCATCGCCTAACTCCTTGACCCGGTCGAGCGGCTCTAAGCGGCGCGTCATGCCGATTTTGTACACGTCTTCGCCAAACGAGCCGATGTTGGAAATGACGTAGACGTGCCCGGAACGCGTCAATTGGGCTTGCGAGATGGCCCGTTGCTTCACCTGCTGGGCCTGGGTGAGTTGGTGCTGGAGTTGCGCAATCTGCGCCAAGAGCTTCTGCTGATTTTCGCCGGTCGCCTGCTCCACTTCCAGTTGGGCTTTACGCAGGGCATCAGCGTAGCGCTTTTCCTCCTTCTCGGCATCGGTTCGGGCTTTCTCCAACTCGCGTTGTGCAATTTCTTCCTCGCGCATCTGCTCCCGAACCTGACGCTGCACCTCCTTCTCCTCCTGAATCTTTTCCTGAACCTCGTGAATGAGATACAGCTCGCGCAAGCGCAGGTCTAAATAGCTCTCCGAAAGGCTGCTGTGTTGGGTCTTGCTAATCTTATTAATGGCCTCGTATGACTTGCGTATGCGGGATTCCATTACTCCCACGTTGTTAAACTTCACCCGCGCAATGGCCGCGTCGCACTCGCCATTGAAGGCACGGAGGATGAGTTTCAGGTACTGCGCCGTATTCTTTCGGCCTTCGACCACACTGCCGTTTACCGTCCATTCCGTGGAACAGGTAGCCGCCGTGCCCGCCGTGATGAGGTTCTTCTGGGCGCTACGCGTGTGTTCCAGCTTCTGCTGATACTCGACCGAGGTCACGAAGTCGAACTTGGGCTTATAGAAGCCGAAGGATTGCAGATTGGCTTGTTCATCCAACGCCGCAAACTCGGCCTGCAATTCATTAATGCGTTTTTGTAAGCCGCGTTGCTCCTGCTGCTGGATTTCCTGCTGGTCGGCTAAGGTCGAGATATTTTGCGTCAACCGGTCGCGGGTACTGGCTAACTCCTGGATGATGCGCGCACGCTCGGTATTCGCTTCGCTAACGATTCGTTTTCCTTCTGCATCCGCATTGACGACCGGTCGGAACCGTTCCTCTAGTGTAGCGATTTGCGCCCTTGCCGCGTCACGTTCCTGGCGAGCCTCGTCACGGTCAGTGGCGTGCAACTTTCCTTTTTTCCAGATTAGGTAAAGTCCGATGAATAAGGCCGCGCAAACGAGGCCTAAGATGGGTGCGGTGTTCATGACTTCGCCGCTTATCCTTTGTTCTTTATAAGGATAACGCCAAGGATGTTGGTGCTTTCCTGTCCATCCAATCCCAGCGCTTGCGCAATCTGCTCAAGGATGACCTGCTCGGCGGTGCCCACGTCAGTAAAGGGGTTAGTCTGAACAGCGTTGCTGCTGAATGCTTTGTCAAAGAGGTCCATATGTTGTGAGGGAATTTTGATATTACGAGAACTGAAGGATGGTATCCAATAGAAAAGAAATACACTCTTTAGCTATATCAGCGAAACCTACGCATATTCTACTACAGTACCAAATTATCCCAAAATAGGACAATGTGCCATTATGGGACAATAAAAATTAGTGTGATATTGTGCCCATTACAACAGCAGAAAAATGACACGCCAGAATACCTAAGTTTGGGGAAGAGCTCCTCGGTTAGCTATCCCGTGATGTGAGATTAGTAGCCGAAATTTGAGAGTAGCGGCCGAGATTAAAATGTCGCCGCAAGAGTCCGGTCGACCTTAGCTATTCAGTCCGAAGAAGCAAGTAGGGCTTGAGGCACTTTTTTACGGTTCCAGCACGCCCAGCAAAAAACTGCCGTCATTTCGCCTATCTTCCGGACCCATTTCCAAAGTTGTTTCTACCTTGACCTACCCCGACTTCGCGGCCCGCTGGCAAAAATCTGGCGGCGCCGAGCGCGCCAATTACGGCCTGTTTCTGCAAGACCTGTGCAACCTGTTAGGCGTGCCGAAGCCGGACCCCACCACCGACCAGCCCGCCCAGGACCGGTACGTGCTGGAGCGCGCTGTCACCTTCAACAACGGGGCTAAGAAGAGCACCGGCCGCATCGACCTCTACAAGCGCGGCTGCTTCATTTTGGAAACCAAGCAGGGTACCGACTCGCCCGATTCGCAGCAAAAGGCCGAGCAGTCGGACCGCGCCGAGCTGGGCCTGGCCGCCGAGAAGCGCCGCAAGGGCCACGCCCTGCGCGGCTCCGTGAAGTGGGAGCAGATGATGCAGGCCGCCCGCCAGCAGGCCCTGGGCTACGTGCGCGCCCTACCCCCCGACGAGCCCCGGCCCCTGTTCGTGCTGGTGGTGGACGTGGGCTACTGCATCGACGTGTACTCCAACTTCGCCGGCGTGGGCGTTCGTGCCCTTCCCCGACCAGGCGCGCTTCCGGCTGCCGCTGGCGGCCCTGGCTGACGAAGCCACCCGGCTGCTGCTGCGCCGGGTGTGGCTGGCGCCCCGCGAGCTGGACCCCAGCCGCCGCGCCGCCCGCGTCACGCGCGAGCTGGACCCCAGCCGCCGCGCCGCCCGCGTCACGCGCGAGCTGGCCGGCTACCTGGCCGGCGTGAGCGCCCAGCTGGAACGCGCCGGGCACCCGGCCGAAGTGGTGGCCCAGTTCCTGATGCGCTGCCTGTTCACGATGTTCTCCGAAGACGTGGGCCTGATTCCCAAGGCCAGCTTCACGGGCATGCTGCGCACCTACGCCGCGCCCGAGCTGCGCGAGTTTCTGCCCGATGCCCTGCGCGGCCTCTGGGCCACCATGGACACCGGCGGCTTCTCGCCCGACCTCAAGGCCCGGCTGCGGCGCTTCAACGGCAAGCTCTTCCACGACGCCACCGCCCTGCCCCTCACCCCCGACCAGATGGCCCTGCTGCTCAAAGCCGCCGAAGCCGACTGGACCGAGGTGGAGCCCGCCATCTTCGGCACCCTGCTCGAACGCGCCCTCGACCCCAAGGAGCGCCACAGCCTGGGCGCCCACTACACCCCGTGCCGCTACGTGGAGCGCCTGGTGCTGCCCACCGTGCTCGAACCTCTGCGCCGCGAATGGACCGCCACCCAGGCCGCTAGCGCCCGCCGCCTCGACGAAAACCAGCCCCGCGAGGCCCGCCAGGAGCTGGTGCGCTTCCTCACCCGCCTCACCTCGCTGCGCATCCTCGACCCCGCCTGCGGCTCCGGCAACTTCCTCTACGTCACGCTGGAGCACCTCAAGCGCCTGGAGGGCGAGGTGCTGGCCGCCATCAACGCCTTCGGCCAGACCGGCCTGCTCGACCTAGGCGGGGGCACCACCGTGAGCCCGCGCCAGCTGCTGGGCCTGGAGCTGAACCCGCGCGCGGCCGCCATTGCCGACGTGGTGCTGCGCATCGGCTACCTGCAGTGGCACCTGCGCACCCACGGCATCACCCAACTGACCGAGCCCCTGCTCGACGAGTACCAGAACATCCGCCAGCAGGACGCCGCCCTGCGCCACGACGCGCCCACCGCCTCGACGCCCACGGCCAGCCCGTGACCCGCTGGGACGGCATTACAACGAAAGTAAATTTTAGTACCGGTCGCGACGTGCCTGATGAAAGTGCACTAACGCCTGTTTACGATTACCCAAACCCACAACCTGCTGAATGGCCTCAAGCAGATTTCATTGTAGGAAATCCTCCCTTCATTGGGAAGCTTAAAATTCGTGAAGCACTGGGTGATGGATACGTGGAAGCTTTGCGAAAGGCGTACAATAACGTCGTGCCTGATGCGGCCGATTTTGTGATGTACTGGTGGTATAAAGCGGGTCAAGCATTAGTGTCTGGGCAAACCGAAAGGTTTGGTTCTATTACTACCTGATGTTACGCAGCAAATTGGGCGAGTTGCTGGTACATGGCTTTTAAGCCTACCGCGTAGAGCTGGGCTTTCAGCCGAAAATGGCCCACACCCAGCCG
>JAYULN010000176.1:0-5609 GCA_043763525.1 Hymenobacter sp. | reverse complement strand
TTCGCGTCCCCGCGCCAGGAAAGCCGCCCGAACGGCACGGGGACGCGAACGACACCGTTCGCGCTACGCCCCCAGCGGCGCTTAAACCAAGGCATTGCGTAACAGCACTTGTCAGCTCGCCACCCGAATCCAGGCTTCGGCCTGCGTGAAGCTGTCGAAAAAACGAAACTGCGGGCGCGGGTTTTCGGCGCTCAGGGTGGCGGCGGGCGTTCCCCGCTGGTGCAGGTCGGGCTGGGTTTCTACGATGGCGCAATGGGTGAGGCCCGCCTCCCGCGCCGCGCGCGGGGCCCACTCGCTCTTCACCCACTGGCAGTCGTGGGTGTGGAGGGGCGGCATCCCGGTGCGCTCCGTAAACAAGCGGTGGAACTGCTCCTGGCGCAGCAGATTCAGGACCTGGTCAAACAGCAGCCGCACCTCGGTGCTGACCATGGGCACGGTGTGCCACTCGATGCGCAGGTAGCCGTCGGGGTGCCCAGAAACGCTGGCCAGGGCGTTGCTCAAATACATTATTTCGTGGGCAAGATTGGAGAATGATTTCATTTACTTGCTGTAGCTGTTTAGAAAGTGAAAAGAACGGTCATGCTCTCCATCTGGCGTCCACTTGTCGAAGCATCGCTACCGCTTCGTATGCGCCGTTCAACGAAGCGGTAGCGATGCTTCGACAAGCGGATGCCAGATGAAGCATGACGGTCTGATTGATTTTGGCGACTTTCTAAACAGCTTCACTTGTAGAAATAGTACGACTTTTATAAAGCAAAAAAATGCACCTGCCCTGGCGCTGGTATCAGAGCCGGGTAGATGCGGGACGGATAAATTTCGCGGGGTTAGCGAAGGAATTGACCGCAGCAGTGGACGATTTTCTCGTAATGGGGAGCAGCGAATTTTCAAGAAAAAGATTTTTTCGTGCGCTTTCGACCTAAACTTACCCTTGCCCAAGCCTGCCCAAGCCTGCCCAAGCCTGCCCCGGCCGCACAAGCTGCCCAACAAGCCCGCCCGCTGTGCGAACGGCCCGCCTTTGTCGCCGAATGTTTCGGGGGCCGCGCGGGGGCTGGTCCTGCTCAGGCCGGCAGCTCGGTGGGCAGGGCCTGGAGGGCCCGCTCTACGCTGGCCAGCAGCTGGGCCAGGGCAGGGTGCAGGGTGGCGGCGGCGGCGGCCTGGTGCTTTTGTTCCAGCAGCGCCAGGGGTGCTTCCACGTCGGCCACGCCCAGGGCCAGCAGGTTGGGCTTGATGTGGTGAACCAGGCGGGCCACCTCCGGCCAGCTGCCGGCCGTGGCGGCGGCCCGTAGCTGGGCCAGGCTACCGGGCATGTTGGCCAGAAACGAGCGAATGATTTTTGCCACGAACTCCTCGCGGCCCTGGGCCAGCTGGCGCATCGGGGCCAGGTCGTAGGCCGGGGCTGAAGCCGAAACCGAAGGCGCGGACACGGCCGGGGGCAGCAGGGCATCCATTTTCTGGTAGAGGGTGGCCTCGTCGTAGGGCTTGGTGAGGCAGTCGTTGAAGCCGGCGGCGAGATAGCGTTCCACATCGGCTCGGAAGGCGTTGGCCGTGAGGGCGATGACGGGTGTTTGGGCCCGGCGTAGGTTAGGGTGCAGGCGCAGGCGCTGGGTCACATCAAGTCCGCTCAGGCCGGGCATTTGAATGTCCATCAACACCAGGTCGTAGTCGTGCGCGGCCAGCAGGGCCAGGGCGGCGGGGCCGTCCACGGCTTCCGCCAGCTGCACGCCCCAGGGCTCCAGCATGAAGCGGGCCACGGCGCGGTTTATTTCGTTGTCTTCCACCAGCAGCACCCGGGCCCCGGCCAGGCGGCCGGTATCGAACGGGGCGGGCGCGTCGGTGGCGGCGGGCTCGGCGGCCACCGATTTGGGCAGCGTGAGGGCGAAGGCGAACGTGCTGCCCTGGCCCAGGGCGCTGTCCAGGGTCAGTTGCCCGCCCATTTGCTCTACCAGGGCCCGCGAAATGCTGAGGCCGAGGCCCGTGCCGCCGTGCCGACGGGTGGTGTCGGCGTAGGCCTGGGTGAAGCTCTCGAACAGGTAGGCTTGCTTGTCGGGGGCAATGCCAGGGCCGGTATCCGTCACGCCGAAGCGCACGGTAAGGGCCTCCGCGGTTTCGGCCAGCAGCTCGCTCCGCACGCCAATGCGGCCCCGCGCCGTGAACTTGACAGCATTGCTCACCAGATTCAGTAAAACCTGGTTCAGCCGGTGGGGGTCGCCCACCACCCAGGGCAGGGGGCAGCTTTCGCGCAGGGCCATGCCATCGAAGGCCAACCCCTTTTCCTGGGCCTGGGCGATGAGCGGTTCCAGGGCCTCGTTCACCGAATCGCAGAGGTTGAAGGCGGTGGCTTCCAATTCCATTTTGCCGGCCGTGATTTTGGCCATGTCCAGTACGTCGTTCAGCACCGTGAGCAGGTGCTGGCCCGACGAGCGGATGATGCGCATCAATTCCTGCTGGCGCGGGTCGAGGTGGGTTTTGGCGAGCTGGGCGGTCATGCCCAGCACGCCGTTCATGGGGGTGCGAATTTCGTGACTCATGTTGGCCAGGAAGTTTTCGCGGGCGCGGGCGGTGGCTTCGGCCTCGTCGCGGGCCCGCTGGGTTGCCTGCTCGGCCAGAATGCGCTCGGTGATGTCGTGGGCGTGGGAAATGATGTAGGAAGGCTGGTCAGGCTCGCGCATCACAAAGTTGTGGTAGAGCAGGTGGCGCCCCTCGGGGCTGCCGTGGGGCTGCACCCGCAGCACGCCCCGCGCCTCGCCCTCCACCAAAATCCGGCTGAGGTATTCGGTAAAATTCGTCTGGTCTTCGGCCAGCAAAAAGGTGGCCACCGGCTGGCCCATCAGCGCCTCCACGGGCCGGGCCAGCACGGCGGCCAAAGCGGGGTTCACCGAGAGCACCGTGCCGTGCGAATCATAGGTACAAATGAGGGCCTGGGCGTAGTGCATCAGGTCGCGGTACTTTTTTTCGTTGCGTTCGAGCGTGTGCTGGGCCTGCTTGAGGGCGGTGATTTCGGTGCTCACGCCCAGTACCTGCACCGTGCCGTCGGGGCGCAGCAGGGGGCGCTTCACCGAGTAAAACCAGCGCACCTCGCCGGTGCTCAGCGTGAGCGGGTCTTCCGACACCACTTCCTGGCCGCTGGCCAGCACCTGCGCGTCGGCGGCGGCGTACTGGGCGGCTTCCTCGCCCTTGCGCGGCCTGAGGCGGGGCGTGTGCTGCGCCGCGCGGCTCAGCTCGACGAGCTGCTGCATGGCGCGGTTGCCAAACACGAGCCGGCCCGTGGCATCGCGCACGTAAATGGCGTTGGGGTTGGTATCGAGCACCTGTTGGGTAAATTCCTGCTGCTCGCGCAGGGCGGCTTCACTGCGCAGGCTGCGTTCCTCGGCCAGCACCCGCGCCGTCACGTCGAGGCCGTAGCCGAGCATGAACGGCCGGCCGTGCGCGGCGGCCCCGGCCAGCAGCTTGAAGTGGCGCTGGTGGTACTGGTTGCCGCCGGGGCGGGGCGTGCAGTCGTCCCACACCACCAGCTCGCGGCTGGTCTCGGCCTGCTCGAACATGCGGCCGCGCTGCTCGGCCAGGGCCAGCGGGAAGTTGAAATGCTGGCAGTATTCGCGCACGGTGCGGCCCAGCAGCCAGGCGCGGTGCGCGGGTTCGGGCTCGGCCTGGGGGTTGGCGTACACGTAGCGGCGCTGGTCATCAAGCACTACCACCTCCACCGGCAGCTCGTCGAGAATGGTTTCGTAGAACTTCCGCTGCGCGTCGCACTCGGCATCGGCCTGGCGGGCGGCGGTCACGTCCACCAGGTACAGGTTCACGTGGTGCTCGGTGGGCACGGGCACCACGAAGGCCGAGTAGTCGCGTGCCCCGATGCGCAATTCCAGCTCCTGGCGCTGGCCGCTGGCCAGGCTCGCGGCTGCCACCGCCTGCAGCTGGTTCTGCATGGGCACGCGCAGGGCTTCGGGCACGTTTTGCCAGGCTTTGAGGGCGGCGGGGTTGCGGTACAGGGTGCGGCCCCCGGCATCGAGGCGGGCAATGGGGTTGGGGTTTTCCTCGGGCAGGCGCGAAACCAGGCGCAGCTGGGCTTCGCCCTGGCGCACGGCGGTCACGTCGCGGTAGCTCAGCAGCCAGCCGGTGCCGGTGCCCATTTCCACGGCCACAATGTTGCGTTCGAGCACCCGGCCGCTGCGCAGGGGCAGCAGCGCGTCGAGTTGCGAAACCGGAAACCCGCGGGCCTCGGCCAGCTCGGCAAAGTAGCTGGCCGGGTCGGCCACGCGTTCCAGGACCAGGGTTACCAGGGTTTCCATGGGGGCTCCCAGCCACTGGGTGGCGGGCAGCGGCAGCTCCAGCAAGCGGCAACACTGGTCGTTGATGAGCGAAACGTGCAGGTTTTCGTCGAGCAGCAGCAGGCCTTCGCGCAGGTGCCCGGCCACGCGGTGCAGGCGCTGGGCGGCGGCGGCACCCTCGGCGCGGGCCTGGCGCAATTCTATTTCCAGCTGTTCAATGCGTTCGGCAGCGGTGGGGCTTTGGGCGGGTTCCGCAGCGGGTAGAAGTAGGGGCACGGAAGCAGCCATAACTGGAAAGCGTAGCGGATGAGCAGGGATAATGCGGGGTGCCACCACCGGGGCGGCTCCCAGGTAAAAGTAGCTTTTCTGCTGCCAGGGTTTCCGCCAATCGCCTCAATGCCGGCTGGCGCCGTGCCAATGGCCCGCCCGGCCGTGCGGATGGCCGGCCCGCCCGGTCACTACCGCACCAGTATCAGGGCCGAGCTGCCGGGCACCTGCACGCCGCTGGTTACTTCGAGCACGTCGAGGCCCTCTTCCTGTAGCTGGTCGCCGCGCAGCACCATCTTATAAGTATCGCGGGGCAGAACCACGCTCCGGGCCGAGCGGTTGCCGTTGAAAATAACCGTGATGTTGGCCCAGGCATCGCCGCCGGCGTGGTCCTTTAGCTGGTAGGCGATGAGGCCGGGGCCAGCGGGCAGAAATTCGAGGTGCTGCTGAATGAGCGCGGCGGTGGGCAGGCGGAAGGCCGGATGGGCGCGGCGCAGGGCAATCAGCTGGCGATAAAAGCTGTACACGGCCGCGTACTTCGCCTTGCGGCCCCAGTCGAGCTGGTTCACGCTGTCGGGCTGATTGTAGGAGTTCGAGGAACCGCCCTTGGTGCGCAGAAACTCATCGCCGACCGGCAAAAACGGTACGCCCTGCGACGTGAATACGATGGTATTGCTCAGCACATCCATCTTAATGAGCGTGTCTTCTGAGGCTCGGGGGTTCGCCACGGTGAGCTTGTCCCACAGCACCCGGTCGTCGTGGCAGGCCACGTAGTTGATGGCTTGGGCGGGCGAGTTGGCCCAGGGGGCTTTCGAGTAATTGACCTTCGTATAATCGAGCTGCGGGTGCGGGGTGGCGGCCACGATGCCGAACTTCACGCTTTCCTCCAGGCCGGGCTGGCCGCTGGCGAAGCCGGGTTCGGTTTGGTGGGCGTAGTGGCCCTTCACGCCGTCGCGCAGCTCGTCGCCGAAGGCCGCGATGCGGTCGAGCCGGCCCATGTTGGCCTTCACGGCGCGGCGGATTTCGGACAGGGGCGAGGCACCGGCGGTCCAGCCCTCGCCGTAGATGAAAATG
>JAYULN010000175.1:0-5614 GCA_043763525.1 Hymenobacter sp. | reverse complement strand
TAATATGTGAAATGTATGAAGTAATGGTGGAGACAATTAGTAAATGAGTATATGTCAGATTATTATTGTTAATATATGACTGATTCATTTAAATTCATGAGAAAGCATGTGGAAATGTAGAGAATTAGTGCATTATTCAAAAGAAAAGATAAATTTCTTCTACTCCAATGGCAAAATATTGTTACATAGTTGTCATCGCTTTCCTGCTTTCTTTCTTAAAAATTTCTATTTATCCTGCAAACGGCCCAAACCAATTTCGTGGCCGCGCTGGCCCAGTGCGAGGCGGCGCTGGAGATTTTTCGGGCGCGGAACGCGGGCCACCTGGTCACGATTTCGTCGGTGGCGGCGATGCGCGGCATGCCCCGCGCCCAAACCACCTACGCCGCGACCAAGGCCGGCCTGTCGGCCCTCACCGAGGGCATCCGGGCCGATTTGCTCGACTCACCCATCAAAGTAAGCATCATGTACCCCGGCTACATCCGCTCCGAAATCAACGCCAAGGTGAAGAGTACGCCCTATATGGTCGACACCGAAACCGGCTGCCGCGCCCTCGTCAAAGCCATTGAGCGCGAGCCCGTGCAGGCCTTCGTGCCCGGCTGGCCCTGGGCCCTCATGGCCCGTGCCATGAAGTGGCTGCCGCTGCGCTGGGTGCAAAAGCTGCTGTAGGACCCGCGAGCCATAAAAAAGAACGTCATGCTGAACGGAGTGAAGCATCTCTACCGCAGGAGTAATCAATGCCATTGCAACGAAGCGGCAGAGATGCTTCGACAAGCTCAGCATGACCGTCAAATGATTTTCTCAACAGCTTCGTAGAGCTCGTCGTAGATGCCGCTTTCCACCAGGTGGTCTTTTTTTATGGCGTAGATGCAGTCCGAATCCACAATTAAAGCCAGGCTGTGGGAAACAATGACCACCGTGCGGCCCTGCTTGATGGTGTCGAGGGGGTTATTGATTTGCTTGGTGGTGGTGGGCTCGCTGAGGAAGATGATAGACGGGTTTTGGAGGAATAAACAGGTGAAGACGATGCGGTGCTATTCCGGAAATAAACCGTGGTCTAGCCTGAAACTCTGCCCCGCCACTACCTGATAAATCGTTGGTAAATGCGTGCCAGATACCGCTGGGGCACCCCCAGCCAGTACAGTATTGCTATGCCAGTGAAAATGCCCTGGAGGCGGATTACCCCGTTGGCGCGGTACTTCCGGGCCGAGGTAACGACGGCCCTGGGCACCAGGCAAAACGGTGCCTGCGCCCGCAGCCGCCGGATAATTTCCTGGTCCTCCATCACCAGCAAGTCTTCGCGGAAGCCGCCAATGCGCTCGAATAATTCGCGCCGCACAAACAGGCTTTGGTCGCCGAAGCGCACCGCCGTGAGCGGCAGGCGGGTACACCAGGCGCTGAACCGCAGCAGCCAGTGCGCATCGTCGAACGCCAGCCGGAAACAGCCGCTGCCGTAGCCCTGCGCCAGTGCGCGCCACAAATCCTGTTGATAGCCGTGCGGCGGGTACGAGTCGGCGTGCAGAAAGTAGAGCAGCGTGCCCTGGGCGTGGTGGGCTCCGTGGTTCATTTGGGCGGCGCGGCCCCGGTGCGGGCAGGCCAGCACGGTGGCCCCGGCCTGGCGGGCCAGCTGCCGCGTGGCATCGGTGCTGCCGCCGTCGGCCACGATGATTTCGGTCGGGACTTGCTCGCCGGCCGCCGGCTGGCGCAGGTAGGCCAGCAGGGCCGCAATGGTCGTTGCCTCGTTGTAGGTCGGAATAACGATGCTCAGCGCTGGTCCTTTGGTCGGCAGCGGCAGGGCGGCGGGTGGGGCACTGGTAAGGAACGACGAGCCTGGACGCATACTATGGATGGAGCCGCCGAATTGGGCTCCGCATTAAACAAACACCAGCCCCACAAAAGCCTTGTGCTGCCGTGGCGGCCGGCGGCAATGGCGGGCACGAAAGTAGGCGAAAAGCAGCCGGCTGTTTTCGAAGTGTAATAATTCTAATGTCGGAATGCTTTTCAAGCTAAATAATGACTTTTCCATAGCACTGATGTTGTCGAGTACGGCTTGCCAAAGAAAAAAACAGGTCGGCTTTTTTAGGCGATAAAATTCTGGTTAATAGGCGACAACAAGCTTTGTGGCCGCAGCTGGAAGTTGAGAAAGGCCGATAAAACACGGACCATGGCAATATTTTCGGTGCTTTCGGGGTTGTTGGGCGCGTAGCAAGTAGCTACCGACGACTCAACGAGTTGTTCGAGCGTGCCACCAATGCCCCGTTTTTATGATGCGTACTGCCTTGTTGCTCTTTTTTCTGCTGGGAGTAATTTCCTCTGAACTGCAAGCTGCTCCCACCGAAACCACGGCTTCGACCTGGATTCATCGGCGCAAGCCCACGGCCGGTAACTACCGGCCCGTGTACAAAACCTACCGGGGCTCGGGCCGCCAGAAAAGTCACCGTTTTTTGCGGTTCCTCAAGCGGCACTCCACAGCCCGCCACACCGGCTCGCACAAATCGCGGGGCCGTAGCCACCGCGGCACGCTGTAAGCTTTGCGCCACTTCCGTAACAGCAGCTGCCAATTGCAAAAAGGCCCAGAACCAGCTGGTTTGGGGCTTTTTTGCAGTTGGCGCGGCCGGGTTACTTGTCGGCCTTTTTGATTTTTACTTTGCCATTTTTGGCTTTCATTTTGCCGCCTTCCATGCCGGTGCCACTGCCGTGGCTCATGCGGTCGGCCGGCATGGCGGTGTATTTGGTCTACTGCTCGGCGGTCAGCACTGCTTTGAGCTGGGCATCGTACTTGGGCGGTTGGCCTGCATTTGCTCGCGCATCTGGTCGCGGTTGCCGGCTTCGTGGGCTTGGCCGCGCATGGCCTGCATCTGCTGGCCGCGCGCCAGCAAAATTTGCTGCACTTTGGCGGTCTGGTCGGCGTTCAGATTCAGCTCCTTGGTGAGGTACTCGCTCTGGCGCTTGGCCATTTCAGCGGGCGAGCCCTGCATGCGGCCATAGCCGCGGCCGTGCATCGGGCCGGCATCGGGCGTGGCGACGGGGGTAGTGGTTTGGGCAGCGGCAGAGCCTGCGGTGAGGGCGAAAGCGGCCAGTAAGGGGCCCTCTCAGAAAACGGTATAAATAGCACGTTAAGGAATTTTGCGCCAATTATCGGTGAAGTAGCACGCATAGGTTCTTGCTACGGCTGAATCTCCCTCTCTACACGTCTGCATCGGCCAGCGCAGGTGCTGCCGGTAACATTGGTTTCGTGGCGGCTCGGACTAAAAGCCGGTGGACGGTGGCCAAGTGAAAGGCTTTGCCCCGGCGGGTGCGATACCCGGCTTCGTTGAGTTCGCGGGCAATCTGCGTCAGGTTGTGGCCTTGCAGCTGCAGCAGCGTGGCCACTCGACTCGCCTGTTTATTGGCTTGGTTTTCCCGGGCATTCTGCTGGCGCACCACTAAGCCCGATTGCCGGGCCTCGGCCGTCAGGTTCGCCGGCGTGCCCAACGTGGCCCCACGTGCTTTCTTGGCGGTGAGCGCGTCCTTGGTGCGCTTGGAGATGGTTTCCCGTTCATGCTGGGCCAGCACTGCAAACAAGCCTACGGTGAGGGTGTTCGCATCGGGCATGTCGCAGCAGACAAATTCCACGCCCGCGTCGCGAAGGGTGAAGATGAAGCCAGCGTTGCGCGAGAGCCGGTCCAACTTGGCGATGAGCACCACCCCGCCTGCCTGCCGGGCCGCCGCGATGGCGGCCAGCAGCTGGGGCCGATGATTCTTTTTGCCGCTCTCGATTTCCACATACTCCCCGCGCAGGGCCATTGGGTCGGCCACGAAGGCGCGGGCCGCCGCTCGTTGCGCTTCCAGGCCCAGCCCCGACGCGCCCTGCTTCTGGGTCGAGACCCGGTAGTAGGCAAAATAGGGACGAGAGGACGGCAGAGTAGGGCGCATCGGTAGGGGTAAAACAAGGATTTTGGCAAAGCTAACATTTTATAAACGGTCGTTTGAAAAATATTAACTACTGATTCCAGATGTTTCACTTCAAATCTTAGAGGTTAATTTTGTACAGTTTTAGTTAGTTTAGCAAAGCCGGATACAACCGGGACTTTGGGGCTAGAGTGATTTGGAGCAAGGTAACCGAGCTTCTACTGATGCCATTCGGCAGTAGTAGGCTATGTAGTGGGTTGTTTTGAGCCGGACTTCTTACATCCGGGTAAGCGACTCCCGTTAAGCAATTTGGCTTTGACAGGTATCCAAACGATTTGGAATGAGGCGTACCCAGTGCGTACAGCACGCGTCCCTCCCGGCCGCAGACAACTTCTTGTCTACTCACTTTAGCCGCTAGCTGTGCCTGCTGCCAGCGGAAAATCAGTTTGGGGCTGATGCCCAACTGTGCTGCGGCTCTCGCTGGCTAAGCGTAGCGCTTCGGCCCTGAAGGCCTCGTCGTATTTACGCCGTTTGTCGGGCGATGCCCCGTTCTTATTGGCTGTCATCACAGAAGAAATAGATGTCCTTCTTCTGTCCGTCATCCTTAGACCATCTCAGTTTACTGCAAAATAAGCTTTATTGCATTGACATTATTTGCGCCTTTATAAATAATCGTATACACACCAGGAGAACAGCCGCTTAAATCTATTTTTACTTGCTCAGCTAATGATGGCTTGTTATACAATCTCACTACATTGCCGGTGCTGGTCACTATTTCGATTGTAGCTGATTCATGCTGACCAACTGCGGGCAAATCGAGCGTTACTAAAGAAGTGCTAACAGCGGGATTGGGATAAATGCTCATTGCCTTCAGTGATATCCCCGAATAATATCCAGTAACCGTATTGTCTTGTAAATGAAGGATTACGGCATCTGCTCCTCCACGGCTAGCAAATGAAAAAGGACCGTACTGGGTTGTTCCTAAAAAGTTGCTTCCTACGCTTATCCCGCCAGTAGCATCACAAGCAAGTCCCGCCGGTATATCGTTGGCTATTCCCCCGCCACGTTCTCCCCATACAAAATTTCCATTGACATCACAACGCATTAACAGGATGTCAGCACCACCCGCACAGTTGAAGGGGTGGTTATCGAAGGTTGCTATGGTGGAAGAAAACGCTCCCGCTAAGTACACTGCGCCATTTCCACTTAATCTAACGTTCAGAAAAGCTTCATCACCAGGGCCACTGAATTGCTTAGCCCATGTAACGTTGCCTTGGGGTGTGCCGCGCAATACAAACCCATCCCCAGCACCTTGGCTGGTCAGATTAATTGCCGCAAAGGCAACACTTTGTTCAAAGTCCCCTACTAGGTAAAAGCCTCCGTTATTGTCTAGCGTTACCTGTACTGCTTCGTCATAGCCTACACCTCCATAGAGGTTCGCCCATTGTGAGGTCCCTTGTGCGTCATACTTTGCAATAAACGCATCGGCGCTGCCATAGCCGAAAACCGTAATTGAGCCAAAAGTAGCGGCATTTTGAATAATACCAGCAAGATAAATATTAGATTGGTTGTCAATAGCTAAACTATTGCTGTAGTCTGGGAAAGCGCCGCCAGCTGAACGAGCCCAGACCAAGCTTCCTTGATTCGTATACTTAGCCACGAAAATATCTTCGTCACCTTGGCTCACTAATGTAACGTTCCCAAAAGTTGCGCTGCCCAAGTAACT
>JAYULN010000174.1:0-5618 GCA_043763525.1 Hymenobacter sp. | reverse complement strand
AAACCAGCGTCGGCAATTGGCTCGCCTGGCACTGGCTCGCCTTCGTGGTCATCTTTTTGCGAAAAATTAACCAAAAACCGACTTTCTAAACAGCTTCTTTCCGGCCCTGGCTCCGGGGGCTGATTTGGCCAGCGCCTCGCTAATCGTGCGGCAGGCCGTACGCACCCGTCTGGCCGCCGCGGTCGCCGCCGTGCCGTCCGGTGCGCCCGTCTCCCGCACGGCCGTGGCCACCACAGCCATTGCCGTGCCCGCCGCAACCATTTCCGTGGCCGCCAGCCTGGCACGGGCTGCGGCGCTTTTCGGTCCCGCTTTCCGGCCCGACGTGGAATTTGTTTTTGGCGACCCCGCTGCCAAGCAGCAGTACGTTACTGCCACCACGGCTGATACTACCGAAAGCCTGCTGCGCAATTACAAAACCCAGCCGCTGGCCTTGCTGGAGTGGCTGCACGGCCTGGGGGCCGTGCGCGACCCCATGAACCAACTCGACAAGGTGCTGCTCATTCAATACCTGCTGCACCCCGATACCGCCGTGCAACTCCCGCTGCGGCCCGCACAGTTTACGGCGACGCCGCCAGTGCCCAACCAGCCCGACTACTGGCTGGGCCTGAGCTGGCCCCGCGCGTACACGCCCCCCGGCGATGCCCTCTCGCTGGTGCAATGGCTGCCCGACACCTACGATGCGACGGGGTCCCAGTGTGCGCTCTGGTTAGATGAATGGACTGAAACCCTGCCTCAGGCCACCCCGGCCACGCCCACTGTGCCGGGCACGCCAGCTCCGGCCGAAGTGCCGCCCCAGGGCACGCAATCCACCTCCCTGGCTTTTCACTACGACCAGCCCAATTCGGAAGCCCCGCAAACCATGCTGCTGGTGGTTTCGCCCCGCAGCAACCCGACTACCTGGACCCTCGACGACTTACTCGGAGCCGTGAACGAAACCCTGGACCTGGCTAAAAAGCGCACCGTGGAGCCCGATGCTCTGGCCTTTACCCCGCTGGCCACCGTGCTGCCGGCCGTAGTAGCGCCGGTGGCCCAGCAGGCCGTCACCTTCACCCTCGACTTGGGCCGCACCAATGGCACGGCCCGCTTCAACGAGGAGCCCCTGCTAGTGTAGGCTTCGGCCGACCGCTTTTCAATCGGCTTTCCGGCCATTTTCCTTTCCGAATCACTACCCCGCATGGACTACTCTTTTGCCCCTCCCACGAAACACGCCGCCGGTGTACACGCGCTGCTGGCTGCCAACCGCCTCGAAACCCGGCCCCGCAGCCCCGAATTTAACCGGGCGTTGCGGGCCGAGATTCGGGACCCCACCTGGCTGCTGGCCCGGCAGTGGCAGCTGCACGAGTTCCGGGCCGAAGACCGGGGCACCCCGGCCTTTGCCGAGGTAGTCGTGAGCGAGCGGCCGTTGAGCCGGCTGGCCCTGCCCGGCCAGCCTTCCCGAGCCTACGCGCCCGCGCACCAGCCCTTGGAGGCCGCCGTGGAGGCGCAGCCCCGCGTGGTCGGCCTCGGGCTGCGCCTGCAAATGGGCCAATACTGGCTCCGGCAATTGCGCGTCCTGCCCGTGCTACTCAATGCCACCCCGGCTGCCCGGGCCGCTGCGTTGGCCGTATTTCCGGCGGCCTTCGCGTTGAAGGCCCAGTCAGCCGACGCACCGGTAGCCTACGCCCAGGAAGCGACCACGAGCGAGGCACTGGCATTGCTCCAACTCGCCGGCGATACCGCGCTAGATGGCTACAAGCTGTACCAGGCGCTGTTGGCTCCTCATCGAACCGCACTGCTGCCCGCCTTGGGCGACAGCGAGCTTTTGGCCGAAGCCATTAAGTCGTTGCCCCTGGCCCAGGCGCTGCCCGCAGCTGCCCCTATAAGCTCGGCCGTCCTCGACGAGCAGGCCCGGCAGTTCGTGCTGGCCTTTCATCGCCTCTACCTGCTGGGCGAGGACAGCACCAGCTGGTCGACCGAGGACTTGGCCTACACCTTTACCGTGGGCACGGCCGGCGCGACGGGGCTCGGCACTACGCATTATCCCGGCGGGGCCTCCCTGCCCTGGTACGCGGTGGACCAGCGCCCGGCCCCGGCTGGCCCCGCGGCGGCCCCGCCCGCGCCCGTTAGCCGCAAGTTTTTGCCCACCGAAATCCAGTTTCCGGGCGCGCCGGCCGCTCGTTGGTGGGAGTTTGAAGACCGCCGCGTGGACTTCGGCCAGGTCACCGGCGACCCCTCGGACTGGGGCCGGATGCTGCTCCAGGAGTTTATGTTTCTCTACCAGAACGATTGGTTCACGGTGCCCTACGCCGTGCCCGTGGGGGCGGTCTGTGCCGTGCAAAGCCTGCTGGTGACCGACGTATTCGGGCATCGCTACGCTATTCAACCCGCCGGGGCGGGACAACTGGCGGAAGACTTTACCGGGGTCCTCATCGACAACGACGAAACCCGTTGGCGCTTGTTTGCCCAGACTGACCCCGCCCACTCAGGGCCGGCGGCGGCTCCGCAACTCTACGTGCCCGCAGCTGCCTTGACCCCGCTGGTGAGCCGGCCGGTAGAGCAGGTCAGCTTCCGCCGTGAGGAAGCCACCAACTTGGTGTGGGCCGTGGAAAGCATTGTGCCGGATGGTTTCGCGGGCGGCCTCGACGGGGCCACCGCCGCTGCCCAGGTGACCGAGACGCTGCGCCGCCTGATGCCGGCCGCGCCGGCCGTTGCCAATGCCGCCGGACCGGCCTACACGTATCAACTGGCCAGCTCGGTGCCCGAGAACTGGCTGCCCTTCGTGGCCACGTTCGACGATGCCACGGGCCTGACCGTGCTGGAGCAGGGCGTACTGCCGCGTCCGGGCTTTGCCCTGGCGAACCCGGATGCGGTGGTGCAGCCGCGCACGGCCCTGCTGCAATTGCAGCCCAACGCGCCGTACCGCCTGCACGAGCACGAAATTCCGCCCACCGGCGTGCGCGTGGACGGCAGCTGCTACCGCGTGCGCTGGTACGATGGCCGCACGGTGTTGTGGTTCGGCCGGCACCGGGCAACGGCCCAGCCGGGCGGCAGCTCCGGGCTGGCCTTCGACCAGCTTAAACCCGGGCCACAATAGCGTTTTCTTTTCCACTCGTTTACCTTAACTACCCCCCCAACATGGCGCTAAAAGACTTTGACCAGCTGGTCAACGAAATCAACACGGCGGTTCACCCCAACGGGCCGCAGGGCAAAACCACGGCCCTTAGCCTCGGCACCGTGCTCAAAAGCCTCGCCAAGGAACTGACCACGTTGCCGCAGGAGGCCGCCGTGGCCGCGACGCACAAAGCCGACCTCGACGCCAGCGGCCGGGTGCCCAGCAGCCAATTACCCAGCTACGTGGACGACGTGGTCGAGGCAAGCAGCATTGATACGCTGCCCGTTAGCGGGGAAACGGGTAAGATGTACGTGGTGCTCGACACCAACAAGGTGTACCGCTGGTCGGGCACGCAGTACGTGACGGTCGCGGCGGGGGATGGGGTCCAGAGCGTGGGCGGCCTGACGGGGGTAGTAACGTTGGCGCAGCTGGGCCTGAACCTGGTGGACAACACGCGGGATGCCGACAAACCCTTGTCGGTGGCGGCCGTGGCGGCGCTGGCCGGCAAGGCCAACGTTACGGACCCCCGCCTGCTCGGTCTCGATGCCCTGGTTAACAGCCTGGCCGTACGCATCAGTAGCAACGCAACCCGCACCCGCACCTATTACGCGGGCATTGGAACCGCCGCCGCCGGCAATGCCGACGATGGGCTGGTGCGCGCCATGGCCGCCGCGCAGCCGGGGGAAACCGTCCAGGTAATGACGCCTATCGTGATGCCCTACGCCAACCCTTACAATGCCGTGCTCCTCATGAAGCCGGGTACTATTCTGGACCTGGGCGGCTTCGATGTGACGACGGTGCTGCGGCAGGATGGCATTGGGTTGGGGGCCGGTAACTACACCGTGTACGGCCGCGATGCAACCGTTTACAGCACCGGCGCTGGCTCCGCCGGGTTCACTTGGCCGGCCGGGTCGGCTCCGGTCATCCGAGCTTACGACCTGCACCTCGTCAATACCGGCACCGCTACCGGGGCGCTGATGCGTTCGGGCAACCTGTTTCAGCGCGGCAGCGTGACGGTCAATTCGAATACGGGTGGGGCAAACGGTATAAACCTCGCCAGCCAGGCCGCCCGCTACGAACTAGTTGGCGACATAACGGTGAATAAAGCCTGCCGCGGCCTGGAGGTAGCCGGCGGCTGCGAAGGCCTGCTGCGGGCGGGCCGTTTCCTGATGACCACGCCCACGGCTTTCCTGGCTTCGATATACGATGGCGGCAAGCTGGAGCTGATGCAGTACGTGGTGGACATCACGGCTGGCCCCATCAGCAGTGGGGCCCAACTCCAAACGGCTACAGCCACTCTGGTACTGACGGACGTGACCGTACTCGGCGGCAGCATAGTGGCCAACAGCACCATGGGCCGGGTCGTATTACGTGGCAGCACCGTGCTGCCCGCGGCTTACGGAGCCGACTACTTGCGCGGCCTGGGCTTGACCGTGGTAGACGAGCGTCCGGCTACGGGCGTGGCGCACCGCAGCAGCACCGCCCTCACGTTTGAGCAAGATGCCGAGTACGACCCCATTGCCGCTGGCACCTTCAGCGTCGATGACAGCACCAAGCGCATTGGAGCCGTAGTGGTGGCTTACTTAACACCGGCAGCCACCGCACCCACCCTGCCCGCTCCCAACTTCCAATCGAAGGACGCTTATGTGGCTGGCAAAAACCTGATGTATCTCTTCAAGGTCGGAGCCAATGGGTCGATTCAATACACCATCACCGTGCTGGACTAATGGGATTATTAGCTGCCTTTCAGACTCATCACCGCATTCTCGCTGGCTTCACGACCCCGGTTTTGGCCCCCGCGCCAAAGTGGGATTACGACCCTCGCACCATCAGCGCCAATAATCAGAGTTGGCCCAACACCGGCACGGAGCCCGGGCACGGTCTCACTGCCACCGGGCTTGCGGTTGTAGAAGCGCAGGGAGGGCCCAAAGGTCAGCCCTGCGTGCGCTTCCCCGACGGCGGCTTTTACGACGGCAGCGTCGCCTTGGGGATTGTCGGTACCGCGCCCCGAACTCACCTAGTTTTATTCCAGAGCGTCGGCACGACCTACATCGAACTCATGGGCTGGGGGCAAACCGGCTACGGGCACTTGTACGACAGCATGATATTCTCCAACCAGATGATTCAGCACTACTGGGGTTTTCAAAGCCTGTCGGCCGCCGATGTATTGCGTTTGAATGACTGGAACGTCTGGCTCGTGCGCGCGGCGGCTCCAAGTGCGGGCACCCAGTCCATGACGATGGACCTTTGGCTGAACAGTACGCACTTCAGTGCGTCGCCCCAGCTTGATACGGCGGCTAGTCCGTTGCGCATCGGGTCAGGGCACTACAACAATCGCGCAGGTGAGCGAAAAATTGCCCGCGTCTTAATTTGGGGCCGGGCCCTGACCGACGATGAACTTAGGCAGGTGCGAAGCTGGATTGCCACACTATACGGCTTGGATTGCGGCCCGACACCAGTTCAGGCCGGATAAGAAGCCCGAACGCTTTTTCCCCGGACAGTCCCGCTGTCCAAATCTCCGCATCCA
>JAYULN010000173.1:0-2277 GCA_043763525.1 Hymenobacter sp. | reverse complement strand
ACCAGGCCATTTATCCGCACCCCCGCTCGGGCCGCATCAACATTTACCAGCTAATGGATTTTCTACTCGACCATTTGCTCCACCATCAGCAACAAATTGGCCGCATTACCAAGGCCTTGCGGCCAGAATAATGCTTGGGTTAAGCCCGCAAAAAAAGGTCATGCGGCGCTGAGCCGCATGACTTTTTTTTGCGGGCTACGCTCCCCGGCTACACCGCATAAGCTGGCAGGGCGGCCATGGCCGCCGCCAGCTCGGCGGGCGGCACGGCCAGCTTGCGGCGGTCGAGTTCGAGCCAGGCCCCGTCGACGGTGACGGTAGCGGCCACGCGGCCGTCGGCTTTATAGATGGTATGCACGATGCTCCAGCGCGAACCGTCGGCGCTGACGGACAGCAGGCGGCCATCGACGTGAATTTCCTCACCGATGTGGACTTCTTTCAGGAACTTGGTTTCTTCGCGAAACAGAATGGGGCCCAGGCGCAGATGGGCAAACTTGGCCACGCCGTAGCCCCAGCTGGCCAGTACGGCCACCCGCTGGTCGGCGGCATAGTCGGCGTAGGCCGAGTGGCGCATGTGGCCATTGGGGTCCATATCGGCCCAGCGGGTGCGGTAGATGGTAGCGTTGGTCATAAAGTTTAATGAGTAATGACGGTGCCTTGATTCAAGCGCCGTTGGAGGTGTAGCGCGAACTTTGTAGTTCGCGTCCCTCTGCCATTCGGGCGGCTTTACTGGCGCGAGGACGCGAACTACAAAGTTCGCGCTACAACCTCCTGCGTAACATCAGCTAATAACTGATAACTGCCAACTGATAACTGCCCCCTGTTAATTGTGCTGCTGTTGCAGCCAGCCGTAGGCCGAGGCCACGTCGTCGAACGTGCCCACGCGGGGCTGCTCGATGCTGTGCACGGTGGTTTCGGTGGCCTGGCGGGCCAGCAGGTCGGTGGGCAGCACCCAGGCCAGGAACTGCAGGCCGGCGGCGCGCATTTCTTCCAGCCACCACACGCCCCAGGCCGTGAACTGCATTTTGGCCCGGGTAATGTTGGAATTGTCGTTGAGCACCTTGTGGCAGGGCGAGTTGCGCAGGGCTTCGAGCATCAGCATGCAGGCGGCCCGCGAGGCATCCTGGCTGTACTCGCCCTTCCAATCTACATACAGCCAGTTATTTTCTAAATCGTGGCCAATGAATATTTCGGGGGTGTCAATTATAGCCAGGAGCTGCATACAGAAAGAAACGCGCAGGAGGGGAATTCAAAAAAGAAAGCGAACAACGCGGCATCAAACATACGCTATGGACAGCACCCTGCCCGCAAATGTTTTTGGCGCAACGTGGTGCGTACTGGTTGGCAGAAGCTTGCCGATTGGCCAGTCGCATTAGCTATTAGCTTTACGGTTCTACAATCTGGCAGCCGATTGGAACCGGCCGCGCCCCGCGCCCCTTTTTTCGCTCCCTTCTTTTTCCCTCATGCTCCGAAAAAGCATTGCCCTGCTGGCCTTGTTGTGTGCCCCGTTCAGCCTGTTGGCCTGGGGCGCAGTGGGGCACCAGGCCGTGGCCCGCATCGCCGAAAACCACCTCTCGGCGACAGCCAAGCGCGGGGTGGCCCGCATTCTGGGGCACGAAACCCTGGCCCTGGCCAGCACCTGGCCCGATGAAGTGCGCTCGGACCCGCAGTACAGCTACACCGGTCCCTGGCACTACCTCAACGTGGCTACCGGCCTCGACTTCTACTCCTTCGCCATGCGGGTGAAGCAGCCGGCCGCCCAGCAAAAGCCGCTGGCCAATCTTTCGGCCGCGCCCGTGGTGCCCACCAATGCCTACACGGCCTTGCTGCAAATGCGCAAAGACCTGAAAGACCCCGGCAAAACGGCCGAGGAGAAGCTGTTTGCCCTTAAATTTCTGGTCCATCTGGTGGGCGACGTGCATCAGCCCCTGCACGTGGGCCACGCCGACGACCGGGGCGGCAACAGCATTCCGGTGAGCTGGCGCGGGCACGATACCAACCTGCACAGCGTCTGGGACGGCGACCTGGTGGAATACCCCGGTTTCCCCTTCACCGAAATGGCGGCGGCCTACGACCACGCCACGTCGGCCCAAATCAAGCAGTGGCAGGAGGACGATATTACCACCTGGTTGTTCGGGTCGTACCAGCTTTGCCCCCCATCTATGCCGGGGCCGCCGCCAATCCCAAGCTCGACTGGCACCTCTACCCCACCTTCGGCCCCAGCGTGGAGCAGCAGATTCTGAAGGCCGGCATCCGGCTGGCGGGCGTGCTGAACGAGGT
>JAYULN010000172.1:0-13662 GCA_043763525.1 Hymenobacter sp. | reverse complement strand
GCCCGCGCCATCGGCCGCACCATCTACCAGGCCGCCTGCTTACCGTGGGCCGAATGGCTGCGTCAACAATTAAAAGATTCATCCATTCCTGTTTTACTACCTAAGAGTGCGTAAGTTCTAAGCAGTTAGCAATAAAGATTCTACAAAAAATATTACCATTACTAACGGATGTTTTGACCGGCATTACTAGAATTATTTTTCACTCTTTTCAACTCCTTTCCTCATGAAACAACTACTCCTTTTTTTGCTCGTCTTCTCATCGCTAACTGGTGTGGCGCAACAGGTATCTAATTCGGCAACCTATCATGCCAGCCATAAGACAGCTTCACAAGGAAAGCCCCTGAAAACGCTGTCAACTCCAAATGGCTCTGCTACTACTAATATTGTAGGGGCGGCGGTGGACCGGTGAGCCTTCCGTACTCTTGCAGCGAGAGCATCGGCGTTTTCCAGCACCGGGCCGACAGCTTGCTGCAAAATCTGGACAAGAGCCAGATTCCAACCGGCATTCTCTACGACCGCGTATCCGGCCAAGCCAGCCTGCATTCGTTCAACCTCGCCAATGGCAACCCCGACACATCGAGCGTCAATCACTTTATGCAGGCCTACTACGAAATGCACGTAGGCAATTACGGCAACGTTAGCGCTGAACCTTGCCGCAACATACTGCGCGACAACGCCCGCTATTATCAGGAGCGTGGGCAGATTTTGGTTGGTACGTTGCGCTACCGCTTCAATTACATCGACTCCAATGCCGTACGCAACAACCAGCTACATATGGAGCGCCGGTGCTAATAGTCAGCTGCTCGACGTGGCAGGCCGTAGCAACTCGCCTTACTTGCTCCGTGAAGTGGCAGTGGGAGCAACACTGGCCGACACCCTTTACCGAGGCAGTACCAGCTTCCGCCTCGACCCCGGCTCTACGTTCACCAACACGGGGATGGCCCTGAACAGTGCCAGCATCGACTTTGCCGACGGCAACGGAGCACGTATATGCACTCCCGACCAGTCGGTGAGCATTACTTACTGATGTTACGCGGTAGGTTGTAGCGCGAACGGTGTAGTTCGCGTCCCCGTGCCGTTCGGGTGGCTTTACTGGCGCGGGGACGCGAACTACAAAGTTCGCGCTACACCCCCAGCGGCGTTTGAACCAAGGCCCGGCGTAACAACAGTTAAGCGTTAAGTAGTCGTGCAGAAGTGACCGCACGCTCCGGTCTGACCGCCTAGGGCGGTCAGACCGGAGCGTGCGCCAACTAGACGCTTGCTTCTGCACGACTACTTACCTGATTTCTTGTCCCTTACTTCCTTTTCGTTTTTCTTTTCCTTGATTTTAGTGGCGGGGTCGTTCAGTTGGAAGGCATGGACGCGCACCCAGTACTGGGTGCTGGGCACGAGGGCGGTGAGGACGGGTACGGACGCGACCGACTGGCTGCCCACGCAGCGCACACGCTCACAAACAGTCCGGCGCAGGAGGTCGGCCGCAACGCTTGCACAATGCTGGCCGAAGTGCCCATCACGCCGATGCGAATGGCCGTGCTGGTAGGCCCGCTGGCTGCCGCCGGGAAGCCGAGTCACACGTTGCGGGGCGAAATATTGGCCCCGATGCAGGCTCCGGCTGAGGTAGCCGGGTTGGTCGTGACGGTGGTTACAGCGTACGCCGGCCGGGACCGAATACCGACTACCCATCAGCAAATTTAGATTTTCGCCCATACCGAAGCGTAACCGCAGTCGTCCGTGGCCGCCCGGCCAGCCAGAACCGAGCCGAGAAAAAAGTCGTCATGCATAACATTTTTTCTTTGATATGCCGATATATCCATTGAAATTGCAGGCCGATTCAGAATGGTTTTTTGCAAATTTTTAGCACGCTGGTTACTTGCCCAATATTTTAACCAGGCCTTACGCACTGGGAGCTGGCGCGCGTCTCGGACGCGCTGCCAACGGGCCTGGCGTTTCCCAACGCCCCGGTCGCGCCGCTGAAGTGGCTGTTCGGTATCGTTCACGTAGCGCGTCAGAGACGCGAAACCAGTCGGCAGCGCGTCGCAGACGCGCGCCAGCCCCCAGTGCGTAAGGCCTGTTAACCAAGAATGCGGCTCTGGACAACCATCCTTTCATTCATCCCAACCCAATTCCCACACATGAGAATACCCCTATTCCTTTCCGGTCTCGCGCTGGCCACTACCACTACCACTACCACTACCGCTACTGCCCAGGCGCAGGCCCTGCCCGACCGCTACCGTAGCGACATAACCAGCACCGTGGCCACGACGACCGGGGTGGCGTTCAGCACCAACATTCCGCAGGTTAGCACCACCAACTTGCTGGGGTTTCAGCTCGCCAATGAACAGACCTACGGGGCTGTGCGCACGACCCTGCGGATGGACATCTACCAGCCCCAGGGCGACACACTCTCCAAGCGGCCGGTCATCATTTTCTGCTTCGGCGGGGGCTTTGTGAACGGCAGCCGCACCGATGCCGACATGGTGGCCCTGGCCCGCTCCTTTGCCCAGCGCGGCTTCGTCACGGCCAGCATCGACTATCGCTTGGGCATGAACCTGACGGACCCCGAAAAGGCCAAGCGCGCCGTGTACCGCGCCTTGCAGGACGGCCGCTCGGCGGTGCGCTTCTTCCGCAACAACGCCCGCACCTACCGCGTCGACCCCGACCAGGTGTTCATCTCGGGCCACAGCGCCGGGGCCTTCATCGCCTGCAACAATGCCTACGTCGACCGCGAGGCCGAGCGGCCCGCCTCCACCTTCGCCGTCAACGGCCTGGCCGACCTGGGCACGCTCGATGCCATCGGCGACAACCGCACCGATGCCCGCGGCACTGCCGTGAGCGGCAAGGCCAACGCCGTGCTCAGCTTCGCCGGGGCAATTGTCGACCCCAACCACATCGAAGGGCCCACCGACGTGCCCGTGGCCTTGTTCCACAGCCAAAACGACCCAGTGGTGCCCTACTACACCGGCAAGCCGTTCGCGTTTCTCGACATCGTGCCCGGCTTCAACCTGCCCGTGGTGTATGGCAGCAGCCCTATCAACGCCCGCGCCAACGCCGTGGGCGCGCCGCACCTGTTCTACACCTACTACCTGCGTGGGCACGACGTACACTTCAGCCGGCTCACCTTTCCGCAGTTCATCTACTCCGACATTGCACCCCGGGGCGGCGACTTCTTCTATAACTACCGCCTCAAGCCCGCCACAGCCACTATCGGCGGCCCGGCCACGGTATGCAGCAGCGCCCTTACCCAAACCTACGGCGTGGGTTCCGGCTACGGCTACTGCGACTGGCAGGCTACCGGCGGTACCATCGTGGCCCGCAACGCGGCCGCCAACAGCGTGACCGTGGCCTGGAGCACCAGCGCCACCACCCGCCGCCTCACGGCTACACCCTACAGCCGCCAGCTGGCCCGGGGCCTACCCGTGAGCCTGACCGTGAGCCTGGGCAGCTGCCCGAACCTGCTGGCCAACAAATCGCTGGCAGACGGCACCGGGGCACCGGTCGCCGGAGTCTTCGGGACCTACCCCAACCCCACCACCGGCATCCTGCATGTGCAGCTGGACAGCAAGCTCCGCGGGGCCGCTTCCATCCGCCTGCTCGATAAATTTGGTGCCGTGCGCGCCCGCGCCGAGCTAACCGACGCGGCCGCCACGCCCGAGCAGCCGCTCGACCTCAATGCGCTACCCGCCGGTGTGTACTACGTGCAGATTACCACCGCCCAGCAAGTGCTGACGCAGCGCGTAGTGAAAGAATAGCGCCGCCTGACGGCTTTGCGAAAGAAGTAGCCAGTGGTAGGTAGCCAGACAAACATTGTTTAGTTCAGTGAGCCACCGTTAGCCTAACGCCTGTTTACGGATGACTGACTACTTCAAAAGGGCCGATGCTGAGTGCATCGGCCCTTTTTATTTTTTCGGCCCCTTCGCAATTACACCTCCACGCCCACCGTGCGGCGGATGCCCAGCTTTTTCATGCGGGCTTCCAGGGTTTTGGGGTTGATATCGAGCAGCAGGGCCGCGCCCTGAGCGCCACTTACGCGGCCGCCGGTGCGCTGCAAGGCCGCCAGAATGTGGTCGCGCTCCTGCTCGCGCAGGGTTTTGAGTGGGCCGGGACCGGGCAATGTCACGACTGCTCCGGCAGCTGCCAGCGGCGCGGCGGCAAAGCCCGCGAACTCCAGGAAATGCCCCTGACTCACGATGATGGCCTGTTCGAGCACGTGTTCCAGCTCCCGGATATTGCCGGGCCAGGCGTAGGCTCGCAGCGCGGCCAAATCGGCTGGGCGCACCTGGCGCGGGGGCTTGCCCAGGCGCTTGCTCAGGCGCTGAATGAAGTGGCGGAGCAGGGGCTCAATGTCTTCGCGGCGCTCGCGCAGGGGGGCCAGCTCAATGGGGAAGACGTTGAGGCGGTAGTACAAATCGGCCCGGAAGCGGCCAGCGGCCACTTCATTAGCCAGCACGCGGTTGGTGGCGGCAATCACGCGGGCATCGGAATGCAGGACTTTAGTGCCACCGAGGCGCTCAAATTCGCGCTCTTGCAGCACGCGCAGCAGCTTGGCTTGCAGGTCGAGGGGCAGCTCGCCAATTTCGTCGAGGAAGATGCTGCCGCCGTTGGCCAGCTCGAACTTGCCGATGCGGCGCTCCACGGCCCCGGTGAACGCGCCTTTCTCGTGACCAAACAGCTCGCTTTCGATGAGCTGGGCGGGCAGCGCCGCACAGTTGAGCTTGATGAGGGCGCGGGCGTGGCGGGGCGAGGTGTTGTGCAGCTCGCGGGCCACCAGCTCCTTGCCGGTGCCGGTTTCGCCCGAAATCAGCACCGTGGTATCGGTGGGGGCCACCTGGCGGATGCGCAACTGCACCTGTTGCAAGGCCCGGCCGCTGCCGATAAACGTGCCCGAATCGGCCCCGAACCGGACCGAGGTATTGATTTCATCGACCAGGTAGGTGCGTTCCTGTTCCACCTGGGCCTTCAGCTCCTCAATCTGCTCGAAGGCGAAGAGGTTTTCCAGGGCTAGCGCAATCTGCGGGGTGAGGGCCACCACCGTGGCCAGGTCTTCGGGCCGAAAAGCGTCGGGGCGAGCGGCCGAGAGCGTGAGCACGGCCGCGCCATCGGGCCGCTGCCAGATGGGAGCCACCAGCAGGGCGCGGGTGTGGTAGTGCTCGTATACGTAGCGCAGGCGCGGGTAGCGCACGGCCAGGGCCTTGAATTCGGGGCCGGAGTAGATGGCGGCCGCTTGCAGCAGCTCGGTGTTTTGTTGGTAGATGCCGGCGGTGTTGGCCAGGCGTTCGTCCTGGTCGCGGTTGGGGCCCAGGGCTTCGAGCGGGGCTTCGGGGGCGGTGCGCGAGAACTCGGCAAAGGCCTGAAATGCCTCGTCCTGCCCCGCACGCTGCACCCGAATACCAAAATACTCGAACCGCACCACCTGGCTCAGGGCCTCGGCCACGGCCCGAAACAGCGGCTCGCGCTGCTTGATGCTGAGCAGGGCATTGGTGACGTTGAGCTGCAAGGTGCGCTCCTGCTCGCGGCGGGCTACTTCCTCGAAAGCGAGGGTGTTGGCCACGGCCACGGCAATGAGGGAGCCGATTTTTTCCAACAGCTTTTCGTCGGCCGCCGTGAGGTGGGGCGTGCGGCGCGAGGCCAGCGTGAGCAGCCCCGTGAGGTGCCCGCCGATGTGCAAGGGCACGGCGGTGAGGTGCGTCACGCCCAGCTGCTCAAACTTGTTGAACGGCGCATAGTTCGGATAATCGGCCAGGTACTGCTGGGGCGTGAACTGCCGCACGCGCGGGTCGGCCACCAGCTTTTCGAGGGGCGAGCCGGCAATGGGCGTGAACTGGTCGATTCCCGGAGGCAGGGGTGGCGCTTCGTCGGTGCCGTAGTAGTCGCGCAGAAACAAGCGCTTTTGCAGCAGGTCCTTATCGAAAACATTGATGCCGATGAGGTCAAAAGGAAAAATAAGGCGCAGCTTGGTAGTGACGACTTTAAACAGCGAATCCTTGTCGCGCATGGTCGCGATGGCTTCGTTGAGGTGCAACAGCAGGGTTTCGTCTTGGTCGGGCATGGTGGGCGCGCACGCTTCAGGGGTGCGGACTACGGGTAGAAGTTGGTAGCATAGGGGAGCCCAGTCCTGTCTTTCCTGAAATATCAGGAGCAAATTTTAAGCAATTCCTATTATTTGAGAAATACAGAAAACCGGGCTGAATGTTTAGCGCAGGACCAATGCGGCTTAAAAACGGGCCCAGAAGCCTAAAATCGGGCCTTTTTAGACATGCAGCTTGGCTTGTGTAACCCTTGGCACAGCTTTCGGTAGGCGCTAACTTGGTTCAACCCCGCTTTCCTATGTCATCACGCTTCTCAACTCCGGCTACTGTGGCGCTTACGCTGGCGCTGCTGGGTGCCGGCTCGGCCCAGGCGCAAACCGCGCCGGGCATCGACGTTATTTCCGACTCGCTGACGCTGGACGGCACCGTGCGCTCGGTGCTCGATGCCAACCCGGCCGTCACCACGCTCGACGAGCTGGCCAATGCCGCCAACGGCCGCCTGGCGCAGTCGCGCACCGGGTTTCTGCCCCAGGTAACGGGCACGGCCACCTACACCCGCATCGACCCCGTGGTGAAGCTGCCCTTCGGCGGCGAAACCCTGCAGCTGGCTCCCAACAACAACTACGATGCCCACATCACGGCGCAGTACCTGCTGCTCGACTTCGGCAAGAGCGACGCGACCGTGAAGCTGGCCGAAGCCCAGGTGCAAACCGCCAAGGACAACGTGACCGTGACCCGCCGCGACCTGGCCTACAACGCCGCGCAGGTGTACTACAACATCCTGTTTGTGCGCGAAAGCATTAAGGTACAGGATGCCCAGATTGCCTCCCTCCGGGCCCACCGCAACGAGATGCAGAAGCGCGTGGAAGGCGGTGTGAGCACCCGGTTCGATGTGACGACCACTGACGTGCGCATCACCCAGGCCCAGAACACCAAGATTGACCTGCAAAACCAGCTCCGCAACCAGCAGGTGCAGCTGGCCCGCCTGCTGCACAAGCCCAGCCAGGCCGACCTGCCGGTGAAGGGCCAGCTGGCCTTCCAGCCCCAGCCCGTGGACCTGGAAGCCGAGCTGAAAAAGGCCTACGAGAACCGCCCCGAAATTAAGCTGGCCCACGATGCCGAAACGGCCGCCACCCTCCAGCAGCGCCTCGTTGAGCGCGGCAACATGCCCAGCCTGGGCATTGGGGCGCAGGTGGGGGCCAAAAACGGCTACCTGCCCAACCTCAACCAGATTAAGCCCAACACGGCGGGCGTGGTGCAGCTGTCGGTGCCGATTTTCGATGGCAACAAGAACAAGAACCAGCGCCTCGAAGCCGCCGCCAACGCCCGCAGCACCGTGGCCCGCACCCAGGACACGCAGGAGCAAATCCGGGCCGACGTACGCCAGGCCATCAACAACATGGAATTCAGCCAGGCCCGCTACGACAACGCCCAGCAACAAATTACTCAGGCCACCGATGCCCTCACCCGCGCCCAGGGCCGCTACCGCTACGGCGTGGGCCAGAACCTCGACGTGCTCGATGCCGAAACTCAGCTTGCCCAGGCCCGCCTGGCCCGCACCCAGGCCATGTACAACTACACCATCGGCCAATACCAGCTGAAACGCGCCACCGGCGAGCAGATTTGGAAATAGGTTTTTTAGCTAGGGTAGGAGGGTGTGAGGGTTGGAGGGCAGGAGGGCAGGAGTTGTTAGCTCTTCCTTAAAACGCTCCAACCCTCCAACCCTCCTACCCTAATACCCTCCTACCCTCCTACCCTAAAAAATGACCATCCTCTGTCCGCTCGACTTCTCGGCTGCTTCGGCGGGGCTAGTGGCCTACGCGGCGGCACTGGCCGTGGCCATGGGGGCCGAGCTGCGGCTGCTGCACGTGTGCGAGCCGCAGGAAGACCCCACCGGCCAGCGGCCCGACGCAACGGTATTTGCGCCCTACAAAACACAGATGCAAGCCCTGCGCACCGCCGCCGAACTAGCCGGCGTGGCCCGCGTGCATACCGGCGTGGTGCGCGGCGAGGCCGCCCCCCAAATCGTAGCCGAAGCCAGCCGTCAACAGGCTGATTTGATTGTTATTGGAGCGCACGGCCAAACGGGCCTCACCCGCTTTTTGATGGGCAACACCGCCGAAATCGTGTTGCGTACCGCGCCCTGCGCCACCATGCTGCTGCGCGACGCTTTGCTTAATGAAGAATGAGGGATGAAGAATGAGGGATGAAGAATGAAGGATGGTTCCCGTTCCCGAAACCCCTCACTCTTTCGCCTGCATTCTTCACTCCTCATTCTTCATTCCTCATTACCCAAAAGATGGCCCAGCCCGAAACTTCCGCCCCCGTGCAACACGCCCCCGCCCCTTACCCCGACGCCACCAGCGAAGCCGAACCCATGGAAGCGCCCAAGCGCCGCAACCCGCTGGTGTTCGTGCTGCTGGCCATCGTACTGCTGGCCGGGGCCTACTATGGCTTCACGCGCTACCAGTTTGCCAAAGCCCACGAAAGCACCGACGATGCCCAGGTGGAGGGCGACGTATTCCCGATTTTGCCCCGCGTGGGCGGCCCCGTGCTCGAAGTGAAAGTGGTAGACAACCAGTCCGTGCAAAAAAGCGACGTGCTGGCCACCCTCGACCCGGCCGACTACCAGCAGCGCGTGAACGCCGCCGAAGCTGCCCTGGCCGCCGCCCAGGCCCAGGTAGCCGCCACCCGCGCCGGCGTGGCCACCGCCCAGGCCAACGTGCGCACCGCCCAAACCGGCATTGGCGTGAGCGAGGCCAACCAGGCCAAACTCCAGAAAGACCTCAAGCGCAGCACCTTCCTGCGCCAGCAGGACATTATTCCGCAGAGTGAGTACGATGCCGTGCAGGCCAACCTGCGGGCCACCAGCGCCCAGCACGCCACCGCCACCGACCAGGTGGGCGTGGCCCGCCAGCAGGTGGCCGCCGCCCAGCAGCAAATCGCCGTGGCCCAGGCCGTGGTGAAACAGCGCCAGGCCGACCTCGACAACGCCAAGCTGCAGCTGAGCTACACCACCATCGTGGCTCCCGGCAACGGCATCGTGAGCAAGAAAAACGTGCAGCCCGGCCAGGTAGTGGCCCCCGGCCAGCAACTCATGGGCCTGGTGTCGAGCAACAAAACCTGGGTCATTGCCAACTTCAAGGAAACCCAGCTCGAAGACATGCAGGTGGGCCAAAAGGTGAAGCTGGAAGTAGATGCCTATCCTCACGAAGAGTTTCAGGGCCACATCGAGTCGCTTTCGGCCGCTACCGGGGCCCGCTTCGCCCTGCTGCCCCCCGACAACGCCAGCGGCAACTTCGTGAAAGTAACCCAGCGCGTACCCGTAAAAATCGTGCTCGATAAAGAAGATGCCCAGCACCCGCTCCGCGCCGGCATGAGCGTGAACGCCGTGGTGACGGTTCAATGAGTGAATGAGTGGATGAGTGGATGAGTGAATGAGTGAATGAGTGGATTATCACACGTCATTCACTCATGCACCCACTCATTCACTGATGTTACGCACGCCTTTATTTGAAGGGCTGGCAAGGCTGTAACGCGAACTTTTAGTTCGCGTCCCCGCGCCATTAGACAGACATCAACGGCGCGGGGATGCGAACTAAAAGTTCGCGCTACAGCCTCGCCGCGTAACAGCAGTCATTCACTCATTCACTCCTTGGAGTAAGACTTGCGGGCGGTGGCGAGTATTGACACAGTTTCCAGGTATTCCTGCTCCAAGCTTTCCAATTTTGATTTGGGGAAGATTTCGGAATCGCCGAGCAACTCGAGCCACAGCTGGGTTTCATCGGCTTCTTCTACGCAAATACATAGTTTGGCATACCACTCTGCCCCCGAACGGCCCCGGCAGGCAGCACGATAGTTTGCGGCTACCGATGTTGCCGACCGTAACAGCTGCTTGCCTATCACCTCCGCTTCGCCCGTTCTTGGCAATTGTTGATACAGACGAGTTACCCGCAGTGCTGCTGTTTTCGTGCGCGTCCGAAATGCTTCAACGAAAGCAGATTTAGCGTCCCTCATTATTATTTTAAACTGAATGAGAAGCCGCTAAGCTACTTCACTCATTCACTCATTCGCTCATTCACCGATGGAAACCGGATTTACCAAGTGGATTATCGTCATCACGGTGGTCCTCTGCTGCTTGCTGGAGCTCATCGACACCAGCATCGTGAACGTGGCCCTGACCCAGATGATGGGCAACCTCTCGGCCACGCAGCAGGAAGTAACCTGGGTGGTGGCCTCCTACGGCATCGCCAACGTAATTGTGATTCCGATGACCGGCTTCCTGGCCGAGCAGTTCGGGCGGCGCAACTACTACTTCGTGTCGGTGGTCATTTTCACCATTGCCTCCATCGCCTGCGGGCAAAGCACCAACATCTGGGAGCTGGTGGCGTTTCGCTTCGTGCAGGGCATCGGCGGCGGTGCGCTCATGGCCACGTCGCAGGCCATTCTCATCGATACGTTTCCGCCCAGGCAGCTGCCGCTGGGGCAGGCCCTGTTTGGCATGGGCGTGATTATCGGCCCCACCATCGGCCCCACCCTGGGCGGCTACATCGTAGACAGTAACCTGGGCTGGCCCTGGATTTTCTACGTGAACGTGCCGGTCGGCATCCTGGCGGCCATCTTCACGCTGCTGTTCATCCGCGACCCCGAGCGCATCAAAAACGCCATTCCCCGGCCCTTGCGCGAGATTGACTGGGCCGGTATTGGCCTCTTGATTCTGGGCGTGGGCTCGTTGCAGCTGGTACTGGAGCAGGGCGAAAGCGAAGACTGGTTCGAGAGCGCCTACATCAATACGTTCGTGGTACTGGCCACCGTGGGCATCATCGGCTTCATCTGGCGCGAGCTCACGGCCGAAAAGCCCATCGTGGACCTACGGGTGCTGGGCAAGAGCCGCAACCTGGCCGTGGGGGCGTTTCTGTCGTTCGTGCTGGGCTTCGGGCTGTTTGCCTCGGTGTTCGTATTCCCCATCTTCACGCAGCGGATTCTGGGCTTCTCGGCCGCCCAAACCGGGCTGATGCTGCTGCCCGGTGCCCTGGCTTCGGGCTTTATGATGCCCATCATCGGCAAGGCTTTGCAAGCGGGCGTACCCCAGAAATTCATGATTCCGGTGGGCTTCACCATCTTCTTTTTCTTCACCTTCTGGATGGCTTCGCGCATTTCGCCCACGGCCGGCGAGGGCGACTTCTTCTGGCCCCTCATGGTGCGGGGCGTGGGCCTGGGCCTCATTTTCCTGCCCATCACCACCATGAGCCTGGCCGGCTTGCAGGGCAAAGACGCGGGCCAGGCGGCCGGCATCACCGGCATGATTCGCCAGCTCGGCGGCTCGTTTGGCGTGGCCATCGTGGGCACGTACCTGGAGCGCAACATTGCCGCCAATCGGGTGGGCCTGCTGCCCAACATCTCGCTCTATAACCCCGCAACCGTGCAGCGCATCCAGGCCTTCACTCAGAACTTCATCAGCCGGGGCTTCCCCGCCGAGCAGGCCCGCCAGCAGGCCTACGCCGCCCTCGAAGGCGTGCTCATGAAGCAGGTATCCATCATCACCTACGCGCAGGTATTCTCGGCCCTGGGCTTCTTCTTCATCGCCTGCCTGCCGCTGATTTTCCTTATCAAGCGCAACAAGCCAGGCATCAAAATCGACCTGAACGCGGCCCACTAAAGAGCAGCTGAGGGAGAGAATGATGGACTAATTCCCGCATTTTATTCTTGCGAAATCGAAAAGACCCCGGCAGTTAAACTGTCGGGGTCTTTTTTATCCAGGCTACTAAGGTCGAAGGGCAAATTCACTCATTCACCACTTCCCTCATTCACTGCTACTGGTACTGCTACTGGTACTGCTACTGGTACTGAATGTAGAGCGGCGAAGGCGTGAGAGCAATTACCTCGGCGGGGGTCATGATGTGGTGGGGCTTGGGCCGGGCATCGTATTCGTAAAAAAGCTTAAAGCCCGTGTATTGCACGGGCTCCTTCACGATGTAGTCGTGGTAGGAATCCTTTTTCAGCGTGGGCTCGCCGTGGCCGTCCATGTGCATCACAATCTGCACGCGGGGGTCGAGCTTGATGTTTTTGTAGTTGGTAATCATCTTCCGGGTGAAGCGATGCACCGTAAGGACCTTGGGGGGCAGGTGGTTTTCGCTCACGATGCGGGCCAGAAAGCTCACCGCGAAGTTCACGTCCTTGGCGTCGAGGGTGCCGATGCGCTGGTTGGGGCGCACACCGGGCATGGTGGCCAGCGAAAACTCGGGGTCGATGCCGAGGTGAATGGTCGGGTCTTTCAGGTATTCTTCCAGCTTGGGCAGTTCGGCCTGCAGGGTGCTGTGGCCCGGCTGCACGTCCAGAAACAGCAGGCAGTTGTGCTCCTTGGCCCACTTGCGTACTTCTTCAATAGTGGCTTTGGAGTTCATCAGCCGCCACTTGCCGTCTTTGCCGGGCGTGCCCTGGGCCGTGATGGTAACGTTGTGCAACGCCGCCTGCACCGGAATGCTGGGGTCGGCGGCCTGCCATTCCTTCAGCACGCCGGCAAACTTGCGGAACATCTGGTCCTTGGGCTCGCGGCCCAGAATGCCCATGCCCTTCGAGCGAATGTTGCCATAGAAGGCGATGATGCGGTGGCCCGGCAGAATAGCGCCCGGCAGCTGCCCGGTTTTTTTGGCGATGGAGTCGGCCCTGAGCGAGTCGCGGCGCATGGCCTGCATCTTCAGCTTCATGGTGTCGAGGGGGGCGGGGGTGGCGGCGGCGTCGCCCATGGCGGCGGCACCAGCGGCGGCGCTTTCGCCCTCGGCGGGGCGGGTGGAGCAGGCGGGTAGGGCCAGGGCGGCCAGCAAGCCCAGGGTGGCGACAAACGCGCCGGAGGTGGCTTTAATAAACACGAATAGAGGGGGGCAAAACGAGCAATAGAACACTCAAAGGTAGGGGTTTCCGGTGGTCCGGCGACGGGGCGCAGCGCGACCGCGGGCCCGGCACTAGCCCGAAACCGGCCGCAGCGTTACCTCAAACCAGGTATCGGGGTCGGCCAGTGGGTCGGGGACCTGGGTGGGCAGCGGCGTGGGCGCGTACAGGGCGCACAGCGTGTTCCCGACCTGCACCAGCTGGCCCGGCGCGGCGGCGGGCAGGCCGTCGAGCAGGCCGGCCAGCACTTCCCAGCGGGGCTCGCCGGGCTGGCGGCTGGCATCGTGCCAAACCACTACGGTGGCGGGGCCTACCAGGTGCTCAAACACGCGCCGCGTATCGGTGCGCACGGCTTCGTAGCGGTGGTCGCCGTCGATAAAAATAACGTCGAACGGCCCGCTCAGCGCGGCAAAATCGTAGGTGGCCGAGTTGCCGTGCAGGTGGCGCACGTTGGGCAGCGGCTTCGAGAAAAAACCGTGCAGCTGGATGTAGCGCTCGGGCAGGCCCAGGGCCCGAATTTCAGCATCCGACAGGTTCAGGGTGCAGACCTCGGCGGCTACTTCGGCCACGTTGGCGGCGCTCTCGCCGCGCCAGGTGCCGATTTCGAGGTAACGGCAGCCGGGCACGCGGCGGGCCAGGGCGCGCAGCAGCAGCAAATCAGTAGGCAGCGAGCCGCCCTCGCGAAAGGCGAACGGGCGCACGGTGGCATCGGCCGGGCTCAGGAAATGCGCCAGCGGCACCAGCGGCA
>JAYULN010000171.1:0-2285 GCA_043763525.1 Hymenobacter sp. | reverse complement strand
CGACTCGACCGGCGCGGCTACCTCGGCCCCCGATGCCCGCACCACCGGCGTGGCCAACAGCATTGCCGCCACGCCCGCCACGGCTTCGGCCAACTCGGATGTCGCTTCGGCCGCCGCCCTGGCCGCCGACCGGTCCGACCCCAACGCGCCAACTGCCGCCGCCGCCTCGGCCGAGCGGGCGATGGAGAAAAAGATGACCCCGGCCGACTACCGCCTCATGCTGACGGGGGCCGAAACGCAGGTTAAAACCAACCCCAAAAACGCCATTGCCCTGCTACAGCGCGCCAAAGCCAAAAGCTACCTGAAGCAGTACCCCGAAGCCTTGGTCGACTACACGGCGGCCATTCGGTACCAGCGCAACAACCCCGATGCCTACTACAACCGAGGCGTGAACCACCTGATGATGAAGCAGTACAAGGCCGCTTCCAACGATTTTGCCAGCGCCATCAAGTACCGGTCCGACGACAAGGAATCCTTTTTCGGCCGGGGCGTGGCCAAGATGCAGATGTACCAGTACAAGCCCGCCGTGGTCGATTTCACGAAGGCCATTCAGCTTGATTCGACCTACGCCGATGCCTGGGAGTACCGTGGCATCAGCTACTCGTCGTTCGATAAATTATCGGAAGCCCGCCGCGATTTGGAGCACGCCGCCAAGCTGAATCCCGAAGCCGCCAAAAGCCTGCGCCGCTACGTGGGCACCGAGGGCCACGAGCCCATCAAGCCCGCTCCGACGGCCCGCGCCCCCCGGCCCATGCCGACGAAGAAGTAGGCTGGCTGATTTGGCTGGTATCAGAATGTCATGCTCATCTGACGTTCTTTTTTTTCGCTCCAAGCTACTTCCCGCCAAACAGCAGCTTGAAATAGAAGCTGGGCTGCCGCAGCCGCTCACGCAAGTCCAAATCCATGAACATCATCGACAAGGTTTCGGCCAGGGTCGGGTTGTTCACTGCGCGGTTGGCGATGATGTTGAACAGGCTGGGGAAGTTGAGCAGCCGCTGCATCACGCGGCTCAGGCGCAACTCCTGGCCGAGGCGGTTGTACACGGCTTTGTCGTAGTTTTTCAGGAATTCGGGGCTGAAATCAGCTTTCTTCACCGCCTCGGCGGCCCAGATGGCGGCGTGGCGGCCGCTCACCATGGCGTGCGAAATGCCCTCGCCCGAAAACGGGTCGATGAGCGAACCGGCATCGCCGAGCAGGCAGTAGCCGCCCCCCGACAGCGCCCGCCGCTTCGAGCCCAGCGGCAGGCCAAAGCCGCGCACCGGCCCCAGCCGCGTGGCTCCGGCAAAGCGCGGGGCCAGCGTGGGGTGCGTGGCCAGAATCTCATCGAGGCGCTGGCGCAGGTTGATTTTCTTGGCCGCCACGGTTTTTGAGAGCATGCCCACGCCCACGTTGGCCTGGCCGTTGGGCAGCGGAAACACCCAGAGGTAGCCCGGCAGAAAATCTTTGATGAAATGCAGCTCGATGAAGTTGTCGGGGCTGAGACCCGCTACGCCGTCATAATAAGTGCGCAGGCCGGCGCAGTGGTGGTCGGGTTCCAGGGCGTGGCCGGCTACTTTGCGGGCGAACTCCGACTGCGCGCCGTTGGCCACCAGCAGCAAGCGGCAGGTGGCGATTTCCTGGCCGGCTTTGTCGAAGAGCTGCCAGCCGGTGGGCGTGCGCTCGGTGCGGGCCACGTCCACATTTTCGCGGAAGTCGATTTCGAGCCGCTGCCGCACTTCTTCGACCAGGAAATTATCGAAGTCGATGCGCTTGGCGACGTGGCCGGCGGTGTGGTCGGTGGCCTTGTCGAACCTGGGCTTGAAGGGGATGCCAAGCTTGCGACCGTTCGGCGCGATGAAGTCGATGCCCCAGCTCGGAATCTGGCTGGGCGAGGCGGCCAACTTGGCGTGCAGGCCGGGCCCGATGCGCTTCAACTCGTTGATGACCTTGCCGCTGAGGGCATCGCCGCAAACTTTGTCGCGCGGGAACGCGGCGCGGTCGAGCAGCAGGCAGCGGTGGCCGGCGTTGGCCAGGTGCAGGGCGGCGGTAGCCCCGCCGGGGCCCGCGCCCAGAATGCAAATATCAATCATTTTGGAGCTGTTCGCTGATAGCCATTAGCTGTTCGCTTTCTCTAAAAATCGGCTTCCCAGCTACGCCAAACAGTTGTCAAAGCTAACAGCCATCCGCTAAAAGCTAATAGCTCACAGTAGCTACCTTCGCCCCATGACCAACACACTCACCGGAAAAGTGGCCCTCATCACGGGCGCTTCCAAAGGAATTGGCCGCGCCATCGCGGCGCATTTTGC
>JAYULN010000170.1:0-2287 GCA_043763525.1 Hymenobacter sp. | reverse complement strand
TCAGCTCCCCTAGCCATCGTCGCCTTGGTGGGCCGTTACCCCCCCAACTAGCTAATGGCACGCAACCCCATCCGAATCCAATAAATCTTTAACTGTTGCCTGATGCCAGACTGCAGTTTTATGCGGTATTAATCCGCCTTTCGGCGGGCTATCCCCCAGATTCGGGTAGGTTGGTTACGCGTTACGCACCCGTGCGCCACTATCAGTATTGCTACCAACCGTTCGACTTGCATGTATTAGGCCTGCCGCTAGCGTTCGTCCTGAGCCAAGATCAAACTCTCCATTGTAAAATACTCTACACCCCTGCGAACAGGGGCTGATGTCAAGTGCTGACCTTGCTCACATATTGACGTTATGGTCAAATTCGTTTCGCTTGGTTTGTTTCATTGTGTTTCTTCCAAAGAAGAAGAAGCAAGTGAAACACTTACTATTTTGTCTGTTTCCGTCATTCAAAGAACGTGTGTTACTTCCATCTGAAGTAACAGTGAGAGTTTCTTTTCAACTCTTTATCGCTTGTACTGCTCTGCTCTATTCGTTTTGGGAGTGCAAAGGTAGCAATATTTTTTGATTTTCAAATTTTGCAGCGAAAAAAATTAGGTTTTTTTTCGTTTCAATTTTCAAATTTTGGCGCTTCCGGTTGAAGCGGATTGCAAAGATACGGTGCCTTTTTTTGGCATTGCAAGGGATTCGAGAAATAAATTTCGAATCTTGTAAGCGTGGCGAGTGAGTAGACAAGCTGCCTCTGCCAGGAGTTCCGTGACCTTTCGAGTTTTGCCAGAAACCTTCGCTTCGTAGCCCCCAGCAGTCCGTTTGACGTTTTGGGACTGCAAAGGTAGGAGGACTTTTTGGGGCGGCAAGGAGTTACGGCGAAGTTTCCGGTTGGGTTGCGCTAAGTGGTTGAGCTTGGGGGATAAAATTTGACGGTTGCATTCGTAACGTCAGGTCGACTATCTTCAAACAACCAATAAGACCTTAACTCCTCCCCTATGAAAAACCAATCCAACGCTGAATCATTAAAACCCACCGATGAAGAACTGCCAATTGAAGAACTGGATGGTATAGTGGATTGGAATGCTTCAGCTTGGGCGAGAATCCAAAGCAGAGATAAGGAATCCTTACGGAATCAAGAGGCCTTTGCTCGGCATTTATCAGCACTGCCTATGAGTGCGCTGGATTCTTCTTTTGCTGTTCTCAATCGAACCAATCAAAATATAGAACTCAAAAATGCCATCGCAATGGAAATTGAGCGGCGGATTGATGCAACTGACTCTGAAGCTGCTCAATGAGGGTCAAAAGTATTGTGGAGCGTTTTCAGCTCTAATGAAGCGTAGACCTCAAACAGAGTTTGCGCTATAGAATCTTCGATTTTAACAAATCTGAACTGCATTAGGCTCACGGCCTTTTTCGCGTCCTTGAACTTGAAATCAGGGTCTGCGGCTAATGTTATCCGACTTCTGTTGCAGTCTATCCCCTTTGATAACGCTAGGTTCTTGGCAAGGATAAACGCGAAAGAGGCACTAAAGTGATTGGAACTCTTGTGGCCATGCTCCTTCAATCGTGCTTTCATACGGCCGGTTCTCCCAACGTATTGCGCGATTCTGTGCTCGTACAAGACATAAATCCCTGCTTGGGGAAGCTCTGCAACCTTCAAATCGGTTAGATTCAAAGGTTGCATTTCTTTAAGCTCCGTGAGATAGCCGCCCATATCATCAACGTATTCCTTAAATGTCTTCATTATGAGACTTTAGTTTACCGATGTAGCGTACTCACTCTATCGGGGCCGACGCTGACAATGCGGATGGGGACCTGGAGTTCGCGCTCTAGGAAATCGAGGTAGGCGACGAGGTTGGGGGGGAGTTGGGCGGCGTCGGTGATTTGGGTGAGGTCGGAGTTCCAGCCAGGTAGAGTAATATACTCGGGGGTAACAGTGGTGAGCTCGCCGGGGTCGGGCAGTTGGGGGGTACTTTCGCCGGTGGCGGTGCGGTAGTGAGTGCAGGCTTTTATTTCGGTGAAAGCGTCGAGGACGTCGGCTTTCATGAGATGGAGTTCGGTTACGCCATTGAGCATGATGGCGTAGCGGAGGGCGGGCAGGTCTATCCAGCCGGTGCGGCGGGGGCGGCCCGTGGTGGAGCCAAACTCGCGGCCGGCCTGGCGGATTTGCTCGCCTACTTCATCATGGAGCTCGGTGGGGAATGGGCCGCTGCCGACGCGGGTGCAGTAGGCTTTGGTGATGCCGTACACCTTATCGATGTGGCGCGGGGCAATGCCGAGGCCAGTGCAGGCGCCG
>JAYULN010000169.1:0-5675 GCA_043763525.1 Hymenobacter sp. | reverse complement strand
TGCCCCGGGCCGACGGCGGACCCGTCGGACCGGGGCACGTACACCAATCTGGAAAACGCTCTAGTGGGCAGCCTTTCTTTCTCAATTCCAATGAGCTGATTGGGGGCTGTGCTTCGGCGCGGTCTCCAATCGGCCTTGATTTTTTATCAGATGAAAAAACTACTTACTGCATTATCGGTCGGGTGGGGGCTGTTCGTTGGGCTGTTTTTTTTGGCGCAAACGGCCCAGGCGCAGGGTACTGCCACCCTGCGGGGTACCGTGACTGACTCGCTCTTGGGCCAGCCGGTAACGGGCGTGAGCGTGGGCTTGCACGGCCAGCCTGGCGGCACGGCCACCGATGCGCTCGGCAACTTTAAGTTGGGCGGCATTGCGGCCGGCACCTACACGTTGCGGGTGGGGGCGCTGGGCTACCGCGCCCAGACTATCCCGGTGACCCTGGCGGCCGGCGAAACCCGCCGCCTCGCCGTGGCCCTGCCCACGGCGGTGCTCAACCTTTCGGAAGTGACCGTAAGCCAGCCCCGCGACCCCAACCAGAGCCTGGCCGCCATTTCGCACATCGACCAGGTGCTGCGGCCCCTGAACTCGGCCCAGGACCTGCTGCGCCTCGTGCCGGGCCTGTTCATTGCCCAGCACGCGGGCGGCGGCAAGGCCGAGCAGATTTTCCTGCGCGGCTTCGACTGCGACCACGGCACCGATTTCGCCGTGAGCATCGACGGGCTGCCGGTGAACATGGTGAGCCACGCCCACGGCCAGGGCTACGCCGATTTTCACTTTGTGATACCTGAAACGGTTGAGCAGCTGAAGGTGTACAAAGGTCCTTATACGGCGCGGTTCGGCGATTTTGCTACTTCGGGCGCGGGCGAGTTCATCACTAAGACGCGGCTGGAACACAGCCAGGTCAAAATTGAAGTGGGTCAGTTCGACACCTTCCGGGGCCTGCTGATGCTGGACCTGCTGCATAGCAAAGGGCAAAGCGCCTACGTGGCGGGCGAATATTACTTCACCAACTCCTACTTCGATGCCGTGCAGCATTTCATTCGCTTCAATGGCCTGGCCAAATACACCGGTCAGCTTTCGGATAATACCTCGCTGACCCTGCTCGGCTCGCACTTTACCTCGAACTGGGATGCCAGCGGCCAGATTCCGGAACGCGGCGTGCGCGAGGGCGTTATCTCGCGCTTCGGCAGCATCGACCCCAGCGAGGGCGGCCGCACCAGCCGCACCAACGCCTCGGCCATCCTCACCACGGCCCTAGCCCACGAGGCGGTGCTGCGCCAGCAGGTGTACTTCTCGCGCTATGATTTCAGCCTGTTCTCCAATTTCACCTTCTTTTTGCAGGACTCGGTGAAGGGCGACGAAATCAACCAGCGCGAAACCGGCCGCAACATCTACGGCTACGCCGGCACCTACGACCGCGACACCCGGCTCGGGGCCCGCACCCTGCACAGCACCCTGGGCGTAGGCATCCGCATCGACGATGCCGGCCTGGACCTGCGCCACGCCCAGCGCCGCCAAATCACCGACACCATCACCGCCGGCCGCTTGTTCGAACAAAACATCAACGCTTACCTCGACGAAACCCTGCCCCTCACCGACCGCCTCACGGTGAACGCCGCCGTGCGCTTCGATGTGTTCACGTTCGATTTTCGGGGCCTTCTGGCCAATGCAGACACCAAGGAGCTGGAGCCGCTGCGGGGCCGCCTCACGCGCTCCATCGTGTCGCCCAAGCTGAACCTGTACTACCAGCTCTCGCCCAACGTGCAGCTGTTTGCACGCTCGGGCTTCGGTTTCCACTCCAACGATGCGCGGGGCGTGATTCGCGGGGCCAACGCCACCGTGCTGCCCCGCGCCATCGGCTACGAGGTAGGCAGCACCTTCAAGCCCGTGCCCAATCTGGTGGTGAATGCCGCCCTCTGGAGCCTGCACCTGCAAAGTGAATTGGTGTACATCGGCGACGATGGCAACGTGGAAAACACCGGCCCCACCCAGCGCTACGGCCTCGATGTGGCCGCCCGCTACCAACTCGGCCGCCGCGTGTTTCTCGACACTGACCTCAACTACAACCACGGCCGCCAGCTCGACGCGCCCGCCGAGGCCAACTACATTCCACTGGCCCCCTCGTTCACCACCATCGGCGGCCTCACCTACAAAGCGCCCAAGGGCCTGAGCGGCAGCCTGCGCTACCGCCACATCGACAGCCGCCCGGCCAACGACGACGGCAGCATTCGGGCCCGCGGCTATTTCCTCTTCGATGCCGTGGTGAGTTACACCAAAGCCCGTTTTCAAATCGGAGCCACCGCCGAAAACCTGCTCAACGTGGCGTGGAACCAGGCGCAGTTTGCCACCCAAACCCGCCTACTCACCCCGCAGCGCGAGCGGCCCGATGGGGTTGATGAGCTGCACTTCACGCCGGGCACCCCGTTTTACCTGAAACTGAACGCGAGCGTGTTTTTTTGATGCTGATAACCCGGCACGGCAACCCGTACTTTGTGCGATGGTGCGCGGTATTTACTTGTTGTTGATGTTGGGGTGGGGAATGCTGGCCGGCTGCCAGCCAAAGGCCAGTGGCGATGTGCCAATTAAGTCGCGGCGCGTAATTAAGCATACGGTTGCGGCAGGTCCGGCCTCGGAGGCAGTTGCCGCAACCGCGCTGCTCGATTCTCTGGCCCTCACGCCGGTGCCCGCCCTGCCCAACGTGCCCGATACCCTGCGCCAAGCCATTCGGCGGCTGCACGCCGCCCTCGGCCCCGCCGCCGCTACCCTGCGCCCCGCCGTGTTGGAGCAGGCCTGCGTGGGCTACCTCACGCTGCACCCCACCGGCCGCATCGAGCGGGCCGGCCTGTTGGCCGTGGCCGATATGGACCTGCCCAACACCACCGAGCGTCTCTGGGTGCTCGATTTGAAGAATGCCCACGTACTGCACCGCAGCCTGGTAGCCCACGGGGCCGGCTCGGGCCACCTGCGCGCACGCCGCTTCTCCAATACCGAGGAGTCGGCCTGCACCTCCCTCGGTTTTTACCGCACGGCCGATACTTACGACGGCATCCACGGCTACTCACGCCGCATCGGAGGCTTGGACAAAGGCCAAAACGCCAATGCTTATGACCGTTACGTGGTGCTACACGCCGCCGACTACGCAAGCCCCGACTACGTGCGCAGCCACGGCCACCTGGGCTACAGCCGGGGCTGTCCGGCCCTGCCGCCAGCGCAGTTCAAAGCCATTATTGCCACCGTGCGCGTAGGCAGTATGCTGCTGCTGAGCGGCCCCGGCCTGTCGTCGCGCTGGCTCGATGGTCGGGCCGCCGGCCGTCGGTTCGTGGCGCACGGCTGGAACTGAATTTGGGAGTTGAAGGGGGGGAACTCAGCAATTGGCGCTCGTTCTGCAAAGCCTCCAGCAGTCCGTGCAAATGGCCTTGCGCCGGCCGGAACAGGCATAGCCAAGCCTCGGCTTTGGTCCCGATTTGAAATTTTTTATGCTTGAATATGGTTTAATGTTCTCCTGTGAGAAATAACCCTCGTATGGGACAATGAACCAGATGCCGCTTCGGGGGCATTTTGGCCACAGCTAAACCTTAGATACCATGCACATGCACCCAACCGGCGTAGTTCAGCGGAAGCGCAATTCGCAGCGGCGCAGCCAGCGCATGGCCCGCCGAGTGTTGCCGTTCCTGGCCTCTTTGTTTCTGGCCACTCCTTTGGCTGGTTCCGTTACCAAATCGATGGCTGGTGACGCACACACGACCACGAACACGAGCTTGCCCGGCGTGAAGCTTTCACCCACGGTTCTGTTTGACCAGCAATTGCGCTCGACTTATACTGCTTTGGGCGCAGCGCAGGAAGGCCTTCGCTTCGAAACCTTTGCCAAGGCCATGACCGGTTACCTCAACCTGAAGCAAGCCGGCAAGCTGGAGGATAAGCAGATGCTGACGGTCATCGACTTCGACCTGCCCAGCACCGAAAAGCGCCTATGGGTGCTCGATTTGGCCAAGCATGAAATTCTGTTCCACACCCTCGTGGCCCACGGCCACAACTCGGGCGAGAACGAAGCCACCAACTTCTCCAACACCGACCAGAGCAACATGAGCAGCTTGGGCTTTTATGCCACGGGCAGCGAGTATGAGGGCAAACATGGTCATTCCCTACGCCTCGAAGGCCTCGACGAAGGTTACAACACCAACGCCGCCGCCCGCTCGGTGGTGATGCACGGTGCCGATTACGTGAGCGAAGAATTTATTAAGCAGAATGGCCGCCTGGGCCGTAGCCTCGGCTGTCCCGCCCTGCCGCTCGACCAATACGCCCAAATTATCGATGCCGTGACTGGCGGCACCTGCCTGTTTCTCAACAAGTCGGATGCCGGCTACACTTCGCGTTTTTTGAACCAGGACGTGGCCATCGCGGCCCTGGTGCCGCAGGCAGCGGTAAATCGTTTGTCATAAGATAATTGGTTTGATGCAAAAAAACCTTCGTGCATTGCGAAGGGCTTTTTTTGTGCTCTGCCGCGCCGGTCTGACCGCCTTAGGCGGTCCGACCGGTTGAAGTAGAAACGATGGTTATGATGGTCGCAACAACGACGACCGGTCAGACCGCCCTGGGCGGTCTGACCGGTCGTATTACAGCTTCACGCCAAACTTCGCGCCCACGCCTTCCAAATCCCGTACCACTGCTTCGAGCAGCGGAATACCTTTCAAGAGGCGCACGGCGGCCATTTCGCGCTCCGGGTCGCCTGGAATCAGTACCTTTTTTCCCTCCACGGCCTGTGCGTTGCGGAAAGTCGAAATCCAGTTGTCCATGTGGGCTTTGAACTCATCAGCGGGCCGAAAAGCATCGACGCGCATGGCCCCGAAAAAGTGGCCCAGGCCCTGGCCCACGGGGTTGGCCGAGGGCTGAAGGAAGGCCACGAAGGGCGGCACCCACGGCCCGTAGTTGGCTCCGGAGAGTACCGCTGAGAAAATATCAACCACCGAACCCAGGCCGTAGCCTTTGTGCGAGCCGGTGGCTCCGCCCAGCGGCAGCAGCGCCCCGCCGTTTTTCACGGCGTTCGGGTCGGTCGAGCCGTGGCCGGCGGCATCCTGCGCCCAGCCTTCGGGAATGGGAATTTGCTTGCGTTGGGCGATTTCGAGCTTGCCGTTGGCGGCGGTAGTGGTGGCCATGTCGAGCACGAAATCGGGCTGCTTGCCGGCGGGCACGGCCACGGCAATGGGGTTGGTGCCCAGTAGTCTGTCCAGCGAGTAGGTGGGCGCAACGAGGGGCGAGGCGTTGGTCATGGCGATGCCAACCATGTCGTGCGCCAGGGGTAGCATGGCGTGGTAGCCGGCAATGCCGAAGTGGTTGGAGTTCTTCACCGAAACCCAGCCACTGCCCACTTGCTGGGCCTTTTCGATGGCCACCCGCATGGCCTTGGGGCCCACCACCAGGCCAAGGCCGCCGTCGCCATCCACCACGGCGGTGCTGGGGGTTTCGTAGCTGATGCCCACCCGGGGCGTGGCGTTGATGCGGCCAGCTTCCCACAGCCGCACGTAGCCCACGAGGCGGGCCACGCCGTGCGAGTCGATGCCGCGCAGGTCGGCCGAGAGCAGGGTTTCGGTGGCCAGCGTGGCATCGGCTTCGGAGCAGCCGATGCTACGGAAAACGGCCTCGGTGAAGGTGAAGAGCTGGGTGTAGGAGAAGGTCGGCAT
>JAYULN010000168.1:0-2297 GCA_043763525.1 Hymenobacter sp. | reverse complement strand
CACCGGTCATGGTGCGGAGCTTGTTTACGTCTGCGGCGGTAATAGCGGCCATTAGAGTAGGTATTGTGAGGGTTGAGACTGAATGAACATCAAACTCCCCTCCTTACCAAGGAGGGGACGTTGCCGCGAAGCGGCAACTGGGGTGGTTGTGGGCGTCCGAATCGTTAGCGCGACTCATTCGTGTTTCGTTCAACGAATCAAACCACCCCCGTTTCAGCCGTTGGCTGAAACATCCCCTCCTTATCCAAGGAGGGGAGTTAAAAATAAAAAAGGGAACCTTCGGAGCCTAGCTACTCGAAGGTTCCCTTTTTTCAAAGAGCGAAGAAGAGATTATTCCTCGTCAGCAGCCGTTTTTTCGGCGATGGCAGCCTCGTCGGCTTCCTTGCGCTCGGCATCTTCTTTGTCAACTTTGCGCTCCGACAAGCCGTCTTCGATAGCCTTGCCAATCACGCTCACGATGAGCTGAATCGACTTCGAGGCATCGTCGTTGGCCGGAATCGGGAACTGCACCAGCTCGGGGTTCGAGTTCGTGTCGCACATGGCGAACACCGGGATACCCAGTTTGTGCGCTTCTTTCACGGCGATGTGCTCGCGCTTCACGTCCACAATGAACAGGGCAGCGGGCAGACGGCCGAGGTCGGCGATGCCACCGAGTACGCGGTCCAGCTTGGCGCGCTCACGCGACATCATCAGCTTTTCACGCTTGGCGAGGGCGGCGTAGGCCGTGTTCTCTTTCACCATCTTGTCGATGGTGGCCATTTTCTTCAGGCTCTTGCGCACCGTGGCGAAGTTGGTGAGCATGCCACCCAGCCACCGGTCGGTGACGAAAGGCATCTTCAAACGCTCAGCTTCGGTGGTAACAATTTCCTGCGCCTGCTTTTTCGTGGCTACGAACATGATTTTACGGCCGCTCTTCGCAATGTTGCGAATGGCAGTGGCCGCGTAATCGAGCGAAACCAGCGTTTTGTTGAGGTCAATGATGTGGATGCCGTTCTTCTCCATGAAGATGTACGGTGCCATTTTGGGGTCCCACTTGCGGGTGAGGTGACCAAAATGGGCACCTGCGTCGAGCAGGTCTTTATAAGTCGTCTGGGCCATGATAAAATCCTCCTGGTTTTAGCGTTTCGAGAACTGGAACGAGCGACGAGCCTTGCGCTTGCCGAATTTCTTGCGTTCCACCATCCGCGGGTCGCGGGTCAGGAAGCCTTCCTTCTTGAGGGCGGGACGAGTTTCCTCGTTATCGCTCACAAGCGCCTTGGTGATAGCCAAGCGGATAGCCTCGGCCTGCGCCGAAATGCCACCGCCGCGCACGTTCACCTTGATGTCGTACTGGCCGACTTGCTCAAGCAACGTGAGGGGCTGGTTCACGACGTTTTCCAGCAGCTCGTTGCTGAAGTAAACCTTGATGTCGCGGTCGTTGATAGTGATATTCCCTTGCCCGGCCTGCATATAAATGCGGGCCACCGAGGTTTTTCTTCTACCAGAGGTGTTGGTAATTGCCATTTAGTGAAAAGTAAAAAAACGCAAGCCGAAAGCGACTTACAGGTTGGTCAGTTCGATTGCCTGGGGCTGCTGGGCCTCGTGCGGATGCTCGGTGCCGGCATAGACGTACATATTGCGGTACTGCTCGGCCCCGAGGCGGTTGCCTTGCAGCATTCCGCGCACGGCGTGCTCAATCACGCGGCGCGAGTCGCGGTTCATTTGCTCGCGCAGGGTGCGGCGCTTCTGGCCGCCGGGGTAGCCCGAGTGGGTGATGTACACCTTCTCGGTCAGTTTCTTGCCCGTCACGCGCACCTTGTCGGCGTTGAGGACAATCACGTTGTCGCCGCAGTCGGAGTTGGGGGTGAAGGAAGGCTTGTGCTTGCCACGCAGGATGTTGGCAATTTGGCTGCACACGCGGCCGAGCGGGGCGACGCTGGCATCGACGATGACCCAGCTTTTGTGGGCGTTGGCCTTGTTGACGTGGGTCGTCTTGAAGCTCAGGTGGTCCATGTGAGAGTTAAAAAAGGTAGTCTAAGCAACTGAAAAAGAACCCCGAACCGGTTGGGTTCCGGGAAAAACGGACACAAAGGTACTGTTTTTTAGGTACAATTGCAACCCCAACTACCAGATTTGTGATTGACGCGCCAACCCCTATCGGCTCCTCCAGTTCCGATGGCGCAGGGCTTGATGGGCGCGTTTGCTCCATTTTTGCGCCTTTTTGCCCGCAGCGACGTGTACTTTTGGGGGTTCTTGCCGCCCTCATGTCTTCTATGCTCAACCTCGCCCCTCCCGGCATCTCCGACCTTGACCCCGAT
>JAYULN010000167.1:0-13718 GCA_043763525.1 Hymenobacter sp. | reverse complement strand
TGTTACGCACCACCTTGACTGATTGCTTGGAAAGGGCCTTTGCTGAAGCAGCTGAAGTCTCTTGCTGAAGCGGAGGCGCAATCAGTGCGTAACATCAGGTTAGAACATCTCCATTCCTTCATTTACCTGCTTATGCTCAATCTTCCCACTACCGAGGAGCGGCTTGGCAAGTCGCCGCGGCGCCTGGTGCGTTACTTTGTGTTGTTGATGGCCTTGGTGTACATGGGGCTGGGCGTGTGGTTGTGGTGGTCGGCGGGCCAGCCTTCGGGCGGGGGCTTAATACAACTGGGACCCACGGCACGGCGCGTATTGGGGTCGGTATTTATTCTGTACGGATTGCTGCGGTTTTTCCGGGGCTATCAGGCCAACTTTGGCAAAAAAACGACTTCTAACGACGGCCATGAATAAGCGCACCTTTCTTTTGACTACTGGTGCCGCTGCGGTGCTGGCCGGTGCCATTGCCGTGGCATCCTGCAACGGGCCGGGGTCGCCGGGCGCGCAGGACACGCCCACCAGCGGCAACGTGGCCGTGAGCGTGGACGAAACCTTCGCTCCTATTCTACAGGCGCAGATAGACACGTTTGCGAAGCTTTACCCGAACGCGCACGTCAAGATGAGCTTTCAGCCGGAGGAGAAAGTGATGCTCGACCTGATTAATGACAAGGTGAAGGTGGCCGTGGTATCGCGGGAGCTTAATGCTGAGGAAACGGCCGATTTCGCCAAGCAAACCATCGTGCCCCGCACCACGCGCATCGGCATCGACGGCCTGGCCATCGTACTGAACCGGACCAACCCCGATTCGTTGCTAACCGTGGGCCAGCTGGCGGATATTTTCACTGGCAAAACCAGCACCTGGAACCAGGTAAGCGGCAAAAAAAACCTGAAGGATATCAACGTAGTATTTGATGCCAACCGCAGCAGCACCACCCGCTTCGTGCGCGACTCAGTGACCCGTGGCGCGGCCCTGACCAAGCGCGTATTTGCCGCCGAATCGAACCCGGCCTTGCTCGATTATGTTGCAATGCACCCCAATGCCATCGGCATCGTTGGGGTGAACTGGATTTCGGACCGCGACGACCCCGCCGCGATGAAATTTGCCAACAAAGTGCGGGTGGCTAGCATCACGGCCCGGCCCAACCCCCGGCCTTCCGACTACATTCAGCCCTATCAGGCGTATCTGGCCGATAAGACTCCCGAGCAGTTGGCTGCTCACCACGAGTTGCAGAATTACCCCCTACGCCGCAACCTTTACGTTATCAGCCGGGAGGCACGGGCGGGGTTGGGCACGGGGTTTGCATCTTTCGTGGCAGGCAAAAACGGACAGCTGATATTCCAGAAATCGGGCCTGCTGCCCGCCCAGATGCAAGCCCGCATCATCGTTACCCCTAAACTGTAAGTACTTTTCGCGCGTACCCGCTTTAACTTTTTTTGCTTTTTCATTCTTTTTCTTTTCCTATGAGTTTCAAGCCCTGGAAACAGTCGTTGCTCACTGCCATCGTAATGGCAGCCGGCACTACGGCGGCCACCGCCCAAAACATACAAAGCGCCCAGCGCGCTATCGAATTGGGCCGTTATAACGAGGCGCGTGCCATGTTGCGCCCCGGCTCTTCGCCCGAATCTGCATTTGAGCTGGCCCGCCTGTATCAGGTGCGCGACATGCCGGATTCGGCCGCGTTCTATTTTAACCGCGCCTCGGGTACTTCGCCTTTTGGGCAGGTAGCGGCTGGGCGTGCCTTGCTGGCAAAGGGCGACGTAGCCCCTGCCGAGCAGCAATTTGATGCCGCCGCCAAAGCCACCAAAAATAAGGATGCGAAGGTGCTGACCATGATTGCCCAGGCTTATGGCGAGTCGGACTCGAAAAATACCGGCAAGGCGCAAACCTACCTGGCGGCCGCCCAACTGGTGAATAAGAAGGACGAGCCGGCGCTAATGGTAGCCCGAGGTGATATTTTCCTGCACTCCGACCAAGGTGGCGGCGAGGCCATGACCAGCTTCGACCGCGCCATTACGGCCAACCCCAGCTACGCGCAGGCCTACTACAAAAAGGGCCAGCTGAATGTGCGTTCGCGCAACTTCAACGCGGCCCGCGAGAGCCTGAACAAGGCTGTGGAGCTGGACCCCAGCTACGCCCCCGCCTACCGCGAATTGGCCGATATGTATTACTACGCCGGCCAGTACGACTTGGCGCTGAACACTTTCAAGAAATATATCGACCTGGCCGAGAAGTCGCCGGCCACGGATGCCCAGTATGCTTCGTTTCTGTACCTGACCAAGAAGTACACCGAGGCCCTGACGGAGGTAAACAAGGTGCTGCAAGCCGACCCAAAAAACATCACCATGAACCGCCTGCGCCCTTACCTGCTGTATGAAACCGGTGATTTTGCTGGTGCCTCTGCGGCCATGGATACGTACCTGAAAGTGGCACCAGCCGACAAAGTGATTGATGAGGACTTGTCGTACAAGTATAAAATCATGAGCAAAATGGGCAAAGGCAGCGAAGCCATTGCCGGCATCAATTCACTCATCCAAAAAGACCCCACCAAAGCCTGCGATTTGCAGAACGACCTGGCTTCCATCTACGCCAACCAGAAGGATTACAAAGGCGCAGCCCGCGTATACGGCTACAAGCTAACGAACTGCAAAGGCGACCTGACGGACCAGTTCCGTTTGGCTACCGCCCTCACCGGCGACAAGCAGTACACTCGCGCCGACAGCGTGTACAACATCATTCTGACTGCTAAGCCTACCTACGCGCCCGGCTACCTGGCGCGCGCCAAGGTTAACTCCTACATTGACCCCGAGGCTAAGCAAGGCTTAGCCAAGCCCTACTACGATAAGTACATCGAGCTGTCGAAGGCGGAAGGTGCCGACCCGGCCAAATTCAAAGAAGGCATTGTGGAAGCTTATGGCTACCTCGGCGTGTATAACTTCCAAAAAGGTGATAAGGCGGCTGCCAAGGCTGATTTTGAGCAAGTGTTGGTCCTCGACCCGCAAAACAAAGGGGCCGAAAACAACATCAAAATTCTGAGTGCGCCGCCCCGCAAAGCCACTCCCGCTAAGGCTGGTTCTAAAGCCACAGCGAAGAAGAAATAATTGCCCGTCAATTACGAAGTAAAAAGCCCCAACGCAGCTGCGTTGGGGCTTTTTTGTGGGCGCTTAAGTACTGAGCCAACAGTAATGAGTAGTAAGGTTATTGCCATTGACTGGTTTGTCAACGTGTTGAAATCTTATTGAAGCTGTTTAGAAAGTCGCCAAAATCAATCAGACCGTCATGCTTCATTATCTGCTACTCAATTCTGATTGCTCATTTATTTGGCGGTAGAGGTCGACCAATTTCGCCATTTCTCCAGCACGACGGCGAAGTCTTCGGGTAAATCGGCTTCAAAAAACAACTGCTCGCCCGACGTCGGATGCACGAAGCCCAACGAGCGGGCGTGCAGGGCTTGCCGGGGCATCAGTTGAAACGCATTCTCGACGAAAGCCCGGTACGTGCCGGTGCTCTGGCCCACCCGAATCCGGTCGCCGCCGTAGGTGGCATCGGAGAAGAGCGGGTGGCCGATGTGCTGCATGTGCGCCCGAATCTGGTGAGTGCGGCCGGTTTCGAGCACGCAGCGCACCAACGTAACCGGGCCGAAGCTCTCCAGCACCTCGTAGTGCGTTACGGCGGGCTTGCCGTGCTCGCCGCCGGGGTAAACGGTTTGCACCTTGCGGTCGCGCAGGCTGCGGCCAATGTGGCCACTAATGGTACCCGTGGGGCCGGATGGCGTGCCCCATACCAGCGCCAGGTAGCTCCGCTTGATGGTGTGGTGGAAAAACTGGTTTGAGAGGTGCGTCATAGCAAACTCCGTTTTGCCAATAACCAGCAGGCCCGACGTGTCCTTGTCGATGCGGTGAACCAGGCCAGGCCGGATTTCGCCGTTGCGGCCCGTAGGCAGGTTGGCCAGGTGATGTGCCAAGCCATTCACCAGCGTGCCCTGCCAGTGGCCGTAGGCAGGGTGTACGACCAGGCCGGCGGGCTTATTCACGATGAGCAGCTCAGCATCTTCATACTGGATATCGAGCGGCATCTCTTCGGGCACCACGCGGCCCTCGCGCGGCGGCTCGGGCAGCGTGATGGTAATGGTATCGCCCGGCTTCACCCGGTAGTTGGGCTTCACGGCCGCGCCGTTCACCTCCACGGCCAGCGCCCGGATGGCTTCCTGCACCTTGTTGCGCGAAGTATTGCGCAGTCGGCCCAGCAAAAACTTATCGATGCGGAGCAGTTCCTGGCCCCGGTCTACCACAATGCGGTGGTGCTCGTACAGCTCGTCACGTTCGGTATCGTCGGGGTCAAGGCCATCGAGGTTGTCGAGGTCTTCCACTTCTAGCTCGTCATTAATCATATTCAGTGCAATTACCCATGAAAAAAGCCGGAGCTACTGCTCCGGCTTTTTTGCTACTGGTGGCGGGTGCAGCTTACTTTTTAATTTTGGTCTTGGTCTTGTTCACGCCGGGGCTCACGGGAGCGGCGGCGGGAGCAGCAGCCGGGCCCGATTTGATGGGCTCGGCGGCACCGGGCGTGATGCCCATTTTCTTCAGCACGAGGTCGGAGATGTCGCCATCCTTGGGGGCGTGCAGCAACAAAGGGCTACCGCCACCATCGGAGTTGAACACGTAGGTGAAGCCATTTTCGTCGGCCACCAGGTCGATGTTCTTCTGCAACTTATCCAGAGCGGGCTTCAGCAGGGTTTGCTGCTTCTGCTGCAACGACTGCTCGGCGCTGCGCTGGAACTCCTGAATGGACTGCTGCATGCCCTGCATCTCCTTCTGCTTGTCAGCCTTCACGATGTCGGTCATCGTGGCTTCGCCTTGCTGGTAAGCCTTGTACTTGGCTTCCAATTCCGAAGACTTGCTCTTCAACTGGCTTTCCAGCTGGGTGTTATAGACCTTCAAGTCCGATTCAATTTGCTTGCTTTCGGGCATCCGGGCCAATACGTACTGGACATCAGTGTAGCCAATTTTCAGGGGGGCCTGGGCCTGCGCGGAAGTGGCAGCCAAGGTTCCGGCGGTCAGCAGAGCGGCGGCGAGCGTCAGACGAAAGATTTTCACGAGGTTCATCAAAAGAAAAAGGGTCAGAAAAATATTGGGGCAAAGGTAATTACTTCGGGCTCTTCTTGGTTGGCCGCGCGGGTTTGGTAACCGTCTTGGTTTTCTGGGCCGGTTCCGGCGGGCCCGAATCCGATTCAAAGTTGGGGTCGACCGGCGCTTTGGGCGGGGCTACCGTTTTCACGGCTCCCTTGGGACCGGGCTGGTTGCGGTCTTCGGCCCCCAGGCCCAACTCCTCCAACACAAATTCGGTGTAATCGTGGGCCGGATTGGTGTAAAGCATGGTCAGGTCGCCCGATTTATCGAACAGCACGGCCAACGACTTCTTCTTGGCCACCTTTTCGCAGGCCTCGAATACCTTATCCTGCACGGGCTTGTTCAACTCCTGCCGCTTCTTAAACAGCTGGCCTTCGTAGCCAAACTGCTTGTTTTGGTAGGCCTTCACGTCCTGCTCTTTTTTGAGGATTTCGTCCTGCCGCTTTTTTTTCATGGGCTCGGTCAGCACCACTTCTTCGGCCTGGTAATTATGGTAGAGTTTGTCAAGGTCCTTTTTCTGGGCTTCGATTTCCTTCTGCCACGTTTCCGACAGGGTGTTCAGTTCCTGCTGCGCCTTGGCATACTCGGGCATCTTGCCCATGATGTACTCCGAATCGACCCAGCCAAATTTCTGCGCCCGAACCTCGGACGAAACCATCAGCAACAATAAGGCCAGCAGCAGGCCACCGATTTTCTTCATACCCGAGGAAACGTGTAATATTGCCCGCTAGTGCCTAGGCTAACGAATTTGCTGACCAATAATGAAGTGGAAGTGATTGGGGTCCTGCTTGGTGCCGGCAGCGGTGCCCGGCAGCGGCACCACCGAATCGAAGCCGTGGCCAAAGTCGAAGCCCAGCAAGCCAAACGCCGACATAAAGATGCGTGCCCCTACCCCAGCCGAGCGGTAGAGCTTGTAGGGGTTGTAATTTTTGTAAGAGTCGTAGGCATTACCGGCTTCGGCAAAAGCCAGCACGTACACCGTGGCCGCCGGGTTCAGGCTAACCGGGTAGCGCATTTCCAGCACGTATTTGTTGAAGGCAATACCGCCGCTCTGGTTCTGTTGCGCCGTCGGAATGGCAAAGGCGCTGTTGGGGTCATCATAGCCGCGCAGGCCCACGTAGTCGGTACCAGCCAAGAAATTGCCGCCGCCGTTGTAGCCCAGGCCCGCACCGCCCATCTTAAACCGCTCGAACGGCCCAATGGCCCGGTCCGAATTGTAGTTGCCCAGGTAGCCGAAGTGCGCCCGCGTGTTCAGCACCAGCTTGCCCACGATGGGCGTGAACCACGACGCGTCGAAAATCCACTTGTGGAACTCTATCCACTGGCTGGAATTGGGATGGTTCGGGTTTAGCAGCGAGTAGGGCGGGGTCAGGTTCACGCTCAGGCTCAGCGACGAACCCCGACGGGTATATGTTGGGTTGTCAATGCTGTTGCGAGCCAGCGTCGTATTTAGGGTAATGTTATTGAACGAGCCCGAAGCAGCCCCCGGAATCAGGGTGTAGTTCTGGGTATTGTACTGGCTGAACGACAACGAGTTGCTGAGCGTGAAGTAGTCATCGGGCACGCGCAGCTGGCGGCCCAGGCCCACCGTGGCACTGTTCACCTTAATGAAGCTGCTGGTCGAAGCATCCAGACTGGTGCCCGACCGCTGAATGCTGTGGTTCAAGCTGAACGAGAAGGAGTTGGGCCGCCGCCCGCCCAGCCAGGGCTCGGTGAAAGACAGCGAATATGCCTGGTACTGCACCCCGTTGGCCTGCACGTTGAGGGCCAGGCGCTGGCCGTCGCCGGCCGGCACCGGTGTCCAGTTGCGCAAGGTGCCTGCTTTGCGCAGCGAAAAATTATTAAATACCAGGCCCACCGTACCGATAAAGCCCGCGTAGCCGCCCCAGCCACCCGACAGCGTTACCTGGTCCGAAGGTTTTTCCACCACCGTATAGTTGATGTCCACCGTACCATCTACCGGGTTGGGGATGGGGTTGATGCCAATCTTTTCGGGGTCGAAATAGCCAAGCGTCGCAATCTCGCGTTGCGAACGGATGAGCAACTCCCGGTTGAATTTGTCGCCGGGCAGCGTGCGTAAGGTGCGGCGCAGCACGTGGTCGCTGGTCTTGGTATTGCCCGCGATGTTGATGTCCTTGATGTGCGCCTGCACGCCTTCGCTAAGGCGCATCTCGATGTCAATTGAGTCGCCTTCCACCTTGGTTTCTACCGGGTCGATGGTAAAGAACAGGTAGCCATCATTGAGGTAAAGCGACGAGATATCCTGACCTGTAGGGTTGTAGTTCAGCCGCTTATCCAACGTCTCCTTGCTGTAGGCGCTACCCGGTTTAATGCCCAGAATGTTGGCCAGCGTCTTATCGTCGTAGAGGTAGTTGCCGCTCCAGGTAATGTGGCGGAAGTAATACTTCGGGCCTTCATCTACCCGAATGCGCAGGGCCAGGCCCTTCTCGTCGCGCATCAGCGTGTCGCTCATGATGGTAGCATCGCGGTAGCCTTCCGCGTTATAAAACTCGAGCAGCTTCTTCTTATCCTCTTCGTATTCGCTCTTTTGGAACTTGCCAGCTGTCAAAAACTTGTACGGCTTCCGCTCCTTGGTTTTCTTCAGCTTGCCTTTCAGCTTGCGGTCCGAGAAGGCCTTGTTGCCTTCAAAAGCAATGTCATGAATCCGGATTTTTGAGCCCTTATCCACGTCGATGCGCAGGGCTACGCTGTTGGACAAGGCCGAATCGGCCACCTGCACGATGTTCACCTTCGCATCTAGGTAGCCTTTGTTCACGAAGAACTTGCGCACCTGAGTCCGCGTGTTGTTCATCAACGCATCGGTCACCACCTTGCCCCGAATCAGGGTAATCTTTTTGGTGAGGTCCTCCGTCTGGCCTTTATGAATGCCGGTAAAGGTGAACTTTGACAGCCGGGGCCGCTCCTTCAGGTTGTAATCCAGAAAAATCTTGTTGCCCTCAATTCGGGCAATAGTCACGCTCACATCGCCCAGAATGCCCTGAGCCCATAGCTTGCGGATCGATTTACCGATTTCTTCGCCCGGCACCGCAATGGCATCGCCCACCCGCAAGCCCGTCAGGCCGATGAGGGTATTGGGGTCGAGGTAGCGGGCTCCGCTTACGATGATGCCCCCCAATTCGTACTTTTTGGGCTCATCGGCCGCCTGCTGCGCCTGCGCCGCACGGCCCATCAATCCCCCCAGCACCGCAAGGGTCAGCACACACTTCACGAATAGATTACGCACAATAGACATTACAATGATTTAAGATACAGCGATTTGCTCGCTGGTTTTGCCAAATCGCCGCTCCCGGCGCTGGTAGGCCCGAATGGCCTCCTGAAAGTGCTGCTTCCGAAAATCCGGCCACAGCAAATCGGTGATATATAATTCTGTGTAAGCCAGCTGCCACAACAAAAAGTTGCTGATACGCTGCTCGCCGCTGGTCCGGATGAGCAGTTCCGGGTCGGGCATTTGGGCCGTTACCAGGTAGCTGGCCACGATGGCCTCGGTCACGTCGGTGGGTTGCAGCTGGCCGCTGGCCACGTCGGCGGCCATGCGCTTGGCGGCCTGGGTCAGGTCCCAGCGCCCGCTGTAGCTCAGGGCCAGCACCAGCGTCATGCGCGTGCCAGCTTTGGTCAGTTCCATGGATTCCGCCAGTTCGCGCTGGCAGTTCGCCGGCAGCGTGCTGATGTCACCAATGGCTTCGAGGCGAATGCTATTTTTGAGCAGCGTCGCCGTTTCCTGCCGGATGGTATGTACCAGCAGCTGCATTAGCGCCATTACCTCGATTTTTGGGCGATTCCAGTTCTCGGTCGAAAACGCATACAGCGTCAGGTAGCGTACGCCGAGCTCGGCGGCTTCCTCCACGGTTTCGCGTACGGCCGTGATGGCACTTTGGTGCCCAAACACGCGCAGTCCTCCCCGCTGCTTGGCCCAGCGCCCGTTACCATCCATGATAACAGCCACGTGGGCGGGAATATTAAGAGTATCTATTTCGGCCTTGCCGGTCATCCTTGCGGTTTCGCTAAAAGAGCCCGCAAGTTACGGAAATGGTTGCATTTAGCAGCTGCCAGAGGCTGGTGGACCGGCCAGCCGCTGCACTTCTGCCAGCACTGACCGGAACGAGAGGCAGCAGGCTAACTACTAGTTCAGCAGCTTCTTATTCTTTTTATACTGGTCAGGGCAGCGTATTTTGAAGAAGGTATACGACAGGCTCACGCCGCTGTAATAATACCAATCCTGGTCGTGCGGGTTCACCAATAGCTGGTCCTGTTCGCTCAAATGGTCGAGTTGGTCGGTGAAAGCCTTGCGCACGCCCACTTCCAGCCCCAGATTGATGTGTTCTGACAACACGTACTTGAATCCTACGCCCGCCGGAATGGCAAAGCCCAGCATTGCCCCACTTTGGTTGAATGCCCCACCCAGTGCGGAGTTGTTGCTTACCGTGGTGGTATTGGCATAAAAGGCGGCCAACCCCGCAAACAAATAAGGCGTGAAGTGGACCTTATCGGTGCGGTAGTGGTAGTCCATGAAGTTGTACTCCACCACCGCAGAGGCTTCCAACAAGCTGCCTTTGGTATTGGCCTGCCGGTAGTTCTGCAAGGGTGGCACGCCACCATTGGCTCCGTTCACATTATCATCGGCCGCCCGCAAAAAGCCGGCGGTGAAGCCCCCGCGCAAGGTAATGGGCACGGACACATCCTTGCGATAAAAAACCGTGAGGGCCGGCCGGTTATTCTGCAACTGGTAATCGGGCGAAATCTCTCCCCGATAATTGGTTGCGCCCAGGCCAATGCCTATCTCACTGGTGTTCTGCGCGCTGGCAGAGGCACCAAAAAGCGCACTCCCCGCTTGCACAAGGCAAACGAGGAGCACGCTTTGAAAAACTAAATTTGTCATCTAAACTGACTGGGAATGAACAAGCTCAGCCAGCAACCGCTGGCTAGCGGAATTTAGGATTCTTGATACGGGGCGTCAAGATGTAGTTCAACGTGACACCTGTTACGATGTACCAGTCGGTTTTATTACCTGTGCCACGCTTGGCATCGGGAGCATCAAAACCACTAAGGTCGCCCGTACGTGAGCGAGTTATTCCGCCTCCGTTGGTAAAATCTCCGCCCCCTACACCCGCAGAAGAAATTGGGTTACCGCCACCAAAATAGGCTTGTACGGGAGTTGAGAATTTGGTGGCATACTTACCGCTCACATCGTCGAGGTAATCGGTAAATGTTTTACGCCATCCGATTTCGAGGCTGGCATCAAAGTTCCGGTTGATGCGATAACGAATACCACCACCAAAAGGAATTGAAAATTGAGTTTGGCTGTATTTCTCAGCCTGACCTTCGGTTTGCAGGGGCTGTAAATCAACATATGTACCGTCCTTGTATAGGCCTTTCGGATTGTGATAGAATCCTGCCACGCCGGCAAACACATAGGGTACAAAGTCCGGACGCTTGAGGTAGTTATTCCGGTTTTCAATTAAATCGACAATGGCGACCGCTGAAGCTTCCAATATATCATTTCGGAAGCTCATGTTGCGGTTGTAGCGAAAACGCGCATTGGGGTCGTTCTGGTCAGCTGCCAGGGCATCATCACCTGCAATACGGCCATATGACAAACCGAAGCGCCCCGAAAGCCGCGGATAGAAGCGACGAGTAATGGAAACGCCCGCACCTACGCGAGTTGACAGAAACCGAAAGCTGGTGAAGCTAGGCACCGGTGTGATGTCGCCAAAATAATTCATGGCGTTCAGGCTGAAACCTACGGAGTTGTACTGTTTCCGCTTACTGAACTGTTGGGCATCTGCGTCTGGCGTAGCCACCAGGGCCAAGCCAAGCACAAAGGCCGTGGAATAAGTGAAAATATTTTTCATAAGGCAACGAAAATGAGGATGCGGAGGGGCGATGGTTGAAGTCAGAGCAGAGAATGCGCAGTTTCAGACGATGACAAAAGTAGGGCTTATTGGGAACTAAAAAAACTTTGGGCCATCTTTTCAATAGAAAAACTTTTTGCTAAAGTTGGATTCCGGCCGGATTGCGACGGTCGAGGCCCCAATTGAGCTTACTGCGCAAGGTACTGAGGAAGTTGACGTGATTGAGTTTTACTAGACGAGCATTGAAGGTTTCACGACGAACTGCAATTTGAACGGAGGCTTCGACGGGCAGGGAGCGGGAATCGAGGGCCAGCATGTAGCTGGTGCTGCGGCCTTCGATTTCAAAAGAAATCACGCTTTGGTCGGACACTACGAGTGGACGCACATTCAAATTGTGGGGGCATACGGGCGCGATAATAAAATTGTTCGTCTGGGGCAGCATTACCGGGCCGCCGCAGCTGAGCGAGTAGCCCGTGGAGCCGGTGGGCGTGGCTACCACCAGGCCATCAGCCCAGTAGGAATTCAGGTATTCGCCGTCGATGTACGTATGAACGACAATCATGGACGAAGTATCGCGCTTGAGGACGCTGAATTCGTTGAGGCCAAAGTTGAGGCTGCCGAAGACATCGGGGTCGGTGTCGACGCGGATGAGGCTACGTTCTTCGATGTTGAAATGGCCTTTGTAGAGGGCATCGATGGCCTGGGCAATGCGGTCGGGGGTGATGGTAGCCAGGAAGCCGAGCCGGCCGGTGTGGATGCCCAGGATGGGAATTTGGAGGCTGCCGACGTAGGTAACGGTGTCGAGCAGGGTGCCATCGCCGCCGATGCTGAGCACAAACTGCACGCCGCGCAACGAGTCGCCGCGGCGGAATTCGGTGGTGCCCTCGGGCAGGCGCAGGCGGTTGTCGAGGAAGGTGCGGAAGGCTTCGCCGATGCGGACTTCGGCCTGCCGCGCGGCCAGGTCATCGAGCAACGCTTGGATGGCCGGGGCGGCTTCGTCGTCGAAAGGCTTGCCGAAGATGGCGATTTTCATATGGAAAGGAGAAGCAGATTACGTAATGGAAAGCGGGAGTTACGTAACAAATTAATAACCGAACGAGCGGACCGAAAAGACTAAATCGGAAACTCAGCCCGGAAAAAGTAGCCCGTTTGGCCCAGGCCGTTCAGGGTGTACTCGGCGGTGAAGACCCGGTCGTAGTAAGTAACGAGGTGCAGCCCAAGGCCGATTGCGCTTAATGAATGGTTGGGGAGGCGGTTTGGGGGGAAATAGCCGGGCGCGGCAACGTAGCCGGCATCGGCAAAGATATTGAGGTACAGGGCCAGCGGGATGGTATTTATTTTGGGATTGTCGATGGCTTGCAGGCGAATGGGCGGCGGCCGTAGCAGGCGGTAGGACACGCCTTGCTGCACCAACCCGTAGTGGCGGCCGTCGATAACGTACTTGTCGTAGCCGCGCACTAAGTCTTCGTAGCCCAGGGCGCGGGAGTCGGCGTAGGCCAGGCGGCTGGTGAGGCGGGCCTGACCGGTAAGGCCGACGCTGTAGTAAAACCCGTGGCCCAGGTCGAGGTAGCGGGAGTACGTTAGGCGCATGGTGGTGAGGCTGGGGGCCGTGCCGGCCGGGAAAAGGCGGTGCGTGAGCGTGGCTTGCAGGTATTGACCGGTGAGCGGGTAGGCGAAGGTGTTGCGCTGGTTGCGGGTGTGGGAAAGCGTCAGGTCGAGGTATTCGCGCTGGGTACGGCCCTGGTAGTAGTCGGGGTTGTAGGAGTTGACGGAGTCGCTGATTTGCTCGCGGTGGTAAGCCGCATCCAGCGCGGTGCGAAACTGCACGGTGTGGCGGAAGCGCAGCCCGGCCATGGCGTAGAACCGTTGGATGGGGAAGCTGGCATCGGCCCGCAGGTGCAGGAGGCGGTCGGCCTGGGTGAGGTAGTCGAGCGAGTGGCTTTGGTAGAACGAGGCCCCGGCCCCGAGGCCCAGGCGCCGATAGCGGCCCAGGCCGGGCGCTTCGTAAAACAGCTCGTACTTGCGGTTGAAACCCAGCTGGAGGTTGGCGATAACCTGCTCGTTGCGTCCCCGAAAGTTGGTGCGGGTGAGGTGGATGCCATAGTCGATGCGCCGCCAGCGGTCGGGGCGGTCGAGCCAGGAACGCAGGTTGCGGTCGGCCAGCGAGAGGATGGGCACGGGGAAGGTGTACCAGCGCTCCTGCACGCCAAACACGACGAGCAGGCGGCCGCCGGCGCAACTGGCCTGCACCACCACGGCATGAAACAGCTGGAGGTTGAACAAGCGGCTGCGGTTGGCTTCGAGGCGGGCGGGCAGGTCGCTCAGCACCAACGTGTCGCCTTCGTGAAAGTCGAGCTCGGCCCGCAAAATGCGCTCCTTGGTGACGGCATTGCCCGCAAACAGGATGGTGCCGACCGGCGCGCGGGCCAGGCCGGGGCAGGGCAGCACGCGCACCAGCGTATCGGCGGGGGCCACCACGGGGCGTAGCGGATGGGGCAACGTATCGGCCGGGGCCTGCACCAGGCCCGGGCTGGCCAGCAGCAGCCGCAACGACAGCAAAAGGATTCCTACCACCCGCTGCTACACACTCAGGTACCGCAGGAGGGCATCGTAGCGGTCCTGCTCGTCTTCGTTGACCACGGCCACCCCACTGAACTGGGCCGTGACGACGTAACCGAACCGTTCGAGCGTGGCCGTGATGCGGGCCAGATTATCGGTATTCAGCTT
>JAYULN010000166.1:0-5685 GCA_043763525.1 Hymenobacter sp. | reverse complement strand
AACCGCCGTCTGGCATATCCTGGACCGCGTCGGGCAGCAATACACCATTCAATTTGCCCCCTAACACTGGCTGATTAATTATGGCTAGTTACTTAGCTGAGAAAAAAGCGGCATCAATTGGCTGCGGGGGCATCGCCCAGAAACTCACGGCAGGCGAGTTCTGACACGCGATATGCCTTGCCTCCACAGCGGGTGTAGCGAATGCGGCCCTCCCGTAGTAAATCGCCGACGCTGCGCACGCTGATGCCTAAGCGCTTTGCCAACGTCGTCACGGAGTACACCTTGGATAGCTGAACCTGCTCGGCTTCAGCTGCCAAGCGGTCGCGCTGCTGGGCCTCAAGCAGGCGCACCACGGTAACGGCATCCTCAATCTCCAGCATGCCGTTGGCCAGCGTGAAGCGCAAGATTGGTGGGCCGGATGCGGTAGCCCCGGCCACCGGCGCGGCGGGCGCGGCAGCAGATACACGGCGGCGGGAGGGTATGGGCTGCATCGGATTAGGCAGCTTGGGCCTCCTTAAAGGCAGCTAACGCCTGAGCTGCCTCAAGCCCGCCATTCTCTTTAGCAAGGCGCATAGCCATTTTAACAGCCTCGTTTCCGGGATTAGCCCGGCGCAAAGCTGCGCTTGTAGCGCCGGGTGAAAGATTGAGTGCTTCAGCGATGAGCTTTACTCCGCCATAGCCAATGAGGCTGCTGATTGAATTTTTAGTTGCCATTTGCCGTGTTCATTTGCGTAAGAGTGCGTAGTATTGCAACTCAATTGCAAATGCAAGAGGCGCAACTGTGATTTTGTTCATGTGTGAATAAAAAAATTACTCATTACCTCATTTGATTAAAATGGACACGCCAGATATTCACCAAAGAATAGGTCTTCTTGTTGACCACTTCTGTGCTGGCAACAAGACAGCATTTGGTAAGGAAACTGATATCCTTCCCGGTGTGCTGGCCAGTATTGTAGGGGGGCGGATGAGTAAGCCTAGTTTCGACCTATTGCAGAAGGTGCTAGCTCGCTACCCACAGGTGAGTGGTGACTGGCTAATATCTGGGCAGGGGTCAATGCTTCACGAAGCGGTTTATTCAGGCCATATAGGCAGATTTCCCGTCAAATCGGCTTTAGGTAATCCCGAAGCAGCAATTATCGCTGGGAACCAATACGATAGACTCAATCACGACTATGTACGACGTGATGAGAATGAGGTGCCTAATAAAAAGGAGGAGGAAGCTTACGCATTGTCCAATACCTCTTACGCCTATGACTCGCTGTCCCTTCCCTCTTCTTTATTGAAGGCCGGGTTACATCGTGCCTTTCCGATGCAAGGCAGCATGATGGAGCCGACTTTCGGCGATGAAGACTTGATTATCGCCACGCAAATGCAGAACGTCGACTGGAGTGGTTTTCCAAAGGAAAGTGACAAATTCGACGTGATTGATACGTTCCCCATGTGCGTAGTTGAAGTCAGGTCAGAGAGGGAAAAATTCATAGCATTCGGCCGATGCTGTGTTGATGTCAACCTAAAAACGCTCAGGTGCTTCAGTGACAACCGCTTATTTTATCCCAAACGCATTGCTTTATCAGATATCAATGAAATATGGGAGTTCAATTGCTTTTTGTCCAAGAGGTCGTTGAATCCGGCTCAAGAACTAGTTTACCGAGTAAGGAAACTAGAATATGAGTCGGAGGAAAATAAGAAAAATGCAAAATTATATATCAGGCTTAAGCATCGGTTACGTGAGTTGGCGCTGGAGTGGAATGCTTCAATGGAAGGGTTAGGACAGACCTTCTATGATTTTCAATCGGATGAGCAAGTGCGTAAGCATTACCTAGCGGAGGTAAGTAAAACAGATAGCGAAGAGGAATACGCTCTTAAACTATTTAGCATCATACAGCCGCTGATAATTGAGCTTACGCCAACGCTGGAAGCTGACTCCGCCAAGCGTAAAGTGATTGTCCATAAGCCTGGAATGCCGCCGCTACTAAGCGGCAGCTGATACCGAACGATAGCTAATGGAACTCATCTTCCGCCAGCGCCTCGACCGCCCCGACAAGGCCGGCCGCGCCAACATCTTCGGGGACCTGCACTGGGCCGGCGGCCACCGCTGGAAGGTGCCCACCGGCGTGAAGGTGCTGCCGGCCCACTGGCAGCCCACGAAGGCCAGGCGAATCCACACCAGCGCGCCCGATGCCAACCAACTCAACCTACGGCTGGGCCGGCTGGCCACGGCCGTAGGCAGCATGTTCCTGAGCGCCGAAGCCGCCGGCCGCCCCGAAGCCGATGTGACGCAGGCAGAGATTGAAGCCGCCGTGAGTGCCGCCGGCACCGGCACCCGCCGCCGGCCCAAACAGCAGCAAGCCGAAGTCCAGGCCGCCGCCGATGCCCAACTGACTCCCACCACGCCGTGGGCGAAGTTTGAGGAGCGCTGGCAGGCAGAAAACGCGCACCTGCTTTCGGCCAGCACGCTACGCCTCTACGGCCAGGTGGTGAGCAGCCTCGGGGAGTTCGACGCCCGGTTGCGGCTGGCCACGCTTACCAAAGAGCGGCTGGCCCAGTACGTGGGCTGGCTATACGCCCAGGGCCGGCGCGACTCAACGGTGCAACGGCACTACGCCTTTTTGCGCGAGAGCCACCGCCTGGCCGGCCTCGCGGTGCCGAAGTGGCTGGGCCGGCTGCCCGTCCGCTACGGCCGGGCGCCCACGCTGCGCCGAGCTGAGGTGCTGGCCCTGCTCAGTGCCCAGCTGCCCCCTGACCTGGCCGAAGAGCGCGACGTGTTCCTGTTCCAATTGCTGCTGCTACTGCGCGACGTGGACCTGCGCGCCCTCAGGCCGCACCACGTCGGCCTGCACGAGTTGCCTGGCTTCGGCCCTACCCACTGCGTCGAACTGTACCAGGAAAAGACCGGGGAGCCGGTACGCATCCCATTGCCTCCGGAGGCGGCCGACATCTGGCAGCGGTGGGAGGGGCGGCTTCCCATGCCCACCCAGCAGGAGCGCAACCGCCGGCTCAAGCAGCTTGGCCAGGCCGCCGGCCTCACTCGTGAGTTCGTGGCCAACTCCTTTTCGGGCAAGACGCGCCACGAAGAGGTAGGGCCGCTCTGGCAGGCCGTCACCACCCACACGGCCCGCCACACTGGGGCAGCGCTGCTCGTGCTGGGCAGCGAGGGCGACCAGCAGCTGAAGGAGATTGCGCTCGGCCACGTCTCGGCCAGCGTATACGGGTATGATACCCTGGAGCGCTACGGCCCGCAGCTGCTACAGGCCTGGGCGGCGGCGCTGGGCACCCCACGATAGGAGAGGAGCCCGGCCCGCCAGCACAACGAAAGGTCATACGAACGCAGAAAACCGGCTATAGTGTGCCGAAAATACTCCAATCCATATCAAATAGCTGGCACGGATTGGCATATTTTAGCAGCCAATCAAACCAAAATCTGTAACGGGCCGTTACATTTGTGCTGCTTGACAGGTTGTCAAGCGGAATCTCCGCCTATATTCTGGGCCTCGCAAATCGCCCCCACCATGCCCTCGACCGTTCAAAAAATTGATTGGAACAGTGTAGTCAAGCAAATGGATGCCGATAAAAAGCGCATTCAGGCGGCTCTGTGCGGCAAAAACAAAAAGAAATCGGCGCTTGATGACGTCACCTTTATTCACCCATTCTCCGTACCAAGTCACTAGTACGGAACAAGGGTATGCGTTCACAACGGATTTAGGGGAGCGTTATCTCATCTACTTTTCGGATGCCTCCGGCTATTTTGATGGACTGGACTTTGCTCCTCATGCGTTGATGGTGGGCTTGGCGCGTCGAAGCGGTGGCGACCCGCTACAACATGACCCGCGAATCCTGGCCACTCTCATGCAGAGCCTGGAGGCAAGTTTACAAGATGTAAAGCGGGTGCTGGTCTATGTCTGCGACCAATCGGACGGCAAGCAGGAATACCGGCACAAGCTGTTTGGCCTCTGGTTTCAGCGGCACAACGCTGGACGTTTCGTCCGGCATGTAGTGGCCGCCGCAAATGGGTTGTATGCCTCGGTCATCTACAGTAAGAGCAACCCATTCACCGTGGAATTGGAAGAGTCGCTCCCCGAGCTTACCAACAAAATAAATCAGTCGTGAGCCGTAACCGGGGGCAAAAAATAAACCGGGGGCAAAAGCCAAAATTGCCCCCGGTTTCCAAGAATATCAGCGCCGGAATGTGCCAGCAACCAAACACCGAAACGATACCCACGCCGTGTTCAGGGTGTTTTTGTTGGCATCGTTTGGTAGGCTTCGGCAGATAGCCGAGCCCAATACGCCTCACGGAAAAAGCCCTCGGTGCAACTTGCACTGAGGGCTTTTGGCTTTTTTACCCCTGAAATAAAGTCGCGCAGGAGGCAATCAGTAGGTCCACCACCACCAACGGCCCCCCTCGCTGGCCCAGGGTCGCCGGGGGCGGAGTGGCTGATGAAGACGGAAATGAACGTGAAGGCGAAGCCTGCGTAGGCCCATTCTTTAGAGGTGCGGGCCCACGGGCGCGAGCAGCAAGGCCACGGCCAGCAGCTGCCGCCCGAGCTGAGTCAGAAAGGGGTCGTCGAACCGGAACTACTCTTGCAGGCTAAAGCATTGCAGGTCCAGACTTTGGCGGGCGGCCTGCTCCAGATGCGGCGCGGCGACGAACAGATGAGTGTTATTGGTGGGCGTGTCCCAGGTCACGGAGCCGCATTCGCCGCTGACGTACAAGCCCAGGTCGCCGGACTGAAAGCGGTGGTCCTGCCCCTTGCCGCCGTGCTTGCGATGCACCAGCATCGGGCTTGGCTGGTACAGCGTCAGCGGCTCCAGTTGGTTGCTCTACCCGCACGCCCGGCTGCCGTGGCCGCTGGCGTACCGCGCTTCATCCCCTCCGACTTTGCCAGCGACTACACCAAGCTGGCTCCCGGCGACAACCGCAACTTCGACCTGCGCCGCGAATTCAAAGCCCTGCTGGACCAGGCCCCCATTGCCGCCACGTCCATCCTCAACGGGGCCTTTGGCGAAATCCTGGGCTATAACATTCCCCTGCTCGACTTCAAGCAGCAGCAGGTGAGCTATTGGGAAGGTGCCGACTGGCCCATCGACTTCACCACGATGGACGACACGGCCCGCCTGCTGCGCATTGCCAGCTTCCAGCTCAACATCCGCGCCGGCAAGCCCTATTGAATGGTCGATATTCTGTGGGTGGTGCTGGCCGAGGCCAGTACCACCAACGGCCAGCACTCGCTGATGTGGCAGCTCTGCCCGCAGGGCTCGGGGCCGGGGCCGCACGACCACGACCAGGACGAGGGCTTCTACGTGCCCGACGGCCAGATTACCTACCAGGCCGGTGCCGAAACCCTGGTGGCCACCACCGGCTCCTTCGTCTGGATTCCGCGCGGCACGCGGTCCACGCCTTCAAGGTCGATTCGCCCACGGCCACCCTGCTCAACTCCTACACCCCGGCCGGCTTCGAGCAAGTGATTATTCACGCCGGAATTCCCGCCACCCGCTTCGAGCTGCCCAAACCGGGACTGGGCATGAATTTGTCGCAGCCGGAACTGATGACGCTGTTCGAGAAAATCGGGATGCACGTCGTGTGAATAACTGCTGTTACGCGGTGCGTTGGTTTAAGCGCCGCTGGGGACGTAGCGCGAACGGTGTCGTTCGCGTCCCCGCGCCAGTAAAGCCACCCGAACGGCACGG
>JAYULN010000165.1:0-13784 GCA_043763525.1 Hymenobacter sp. | reverse complement strand
CCCACCGAAACCCAGTTTTTTTACACCGACAGCAGCGCCGAGCCGCTCATCGCCCGCAAGAAGGAGCTGTTCGACAACGTCATTCCGGCCTCCAACTCAACGATGGCGCACAACCTACGTCGCCTCGGCCGCCACCTCGAAAACCCGCGCTATACCGACCTGGCCACCAATATGCTGGTCCAGGTGCGCCACCTCGTGGTGAAAGAGCCGCAGCACCTCACCAACTGGGCTTCGCTGTACGCGGCCCTGCTGCGGCCGGGCGCGGAGGTGGCCATCATCGGGCCAGAAGCGGAGGCTTTCCGCGAAAAACTCAACCGGCAGTTTTTATTTGATACCGTGTTGGCGGGCACGGAAAAAGCGTCGGAGCTGCCGCTACTGAAGCTGCTGAAGGCGGATACCGCCGGACGCACGGCGGTGCATGTGTGCCGAAATCAGGCGTGTATGGCCCCGGTGCACAGCGTGGCCGAGGCGCTAGCAACGCTGGCCGCAGTTTAGCGCGTAGCGCGTAACTGCTGGCTAAGCCGTAACGCGAGTTTGCAACTCACTGACGCGAAGCGGCAAGTCCGGTTAGACAAAGCGGGCGTAGGTGGTGGCTGCGCCACAGTGAGTTACAAACTCACTTTATGGGCGGCCAGCAGTCCGCTTCGCTTAAACTGGGGTTCTCTAAGAAAACGAATAATATAGCACGCTGAGGCTCAGAAAGCGGCCTTTAAAAACGTGGGTTTACGTGTTGCAGACGACTGTTTGCAGTGTGTGAAAGGGGGATATCATTTACCCCACGCTTTTTGCTGCTTTTCATTCCGTCTCTTCTGTTGCGCTTCGCTGGCCGACTCTACTGCTTTGCGAACGTTCGCACTAAAAGTGCGCTTCAAAGAATAGCCGGGCTGGCCGACCTGCTGACCGCTCCACGAGCGCGAGCCAGGCAGCGTGGGAGGCCGGCTGTTCTCGTACGGCTTGGCGTAGCAACCGCTGCATAGCAGGCTGACCCAGTTGCCTTTCCAGCAGCCATAAGGTGTAAGCAGTCTTGATGTAGATAAACTGATTGCGAGCTTTCAGAGAAAGGTCGACCGCCATCTGCGGTACGGGCGGTAGAGGCTCGGCGATAATGCGGTAGCGGGTCAGCAGGGCCGCGAAGGCGGCTTCCCCATAGGTTGCCCGGTAGAAACCCAGGCAGGCATACTCGGCGAAGCCCTCATTTAAGTAGCTCTGAAACTGACTATTCGGATAAGGGGAGGCGTGCCACCAGTGATGGGCGACTTCGTGGCCGATGGTGTAGAAGGTCTGTTCTGTGTTTGCCCCAGGCTCGACGCGCACCAAGCTGTAATTTCCTTCCCCAGGCAAGGCATAGCTCCAGGTCTGGCCAGCCAGCTGCTGCGAAGCGGGTGGTATCACCAGACAGAGCCGGTGTAGGCGCCGCGCCCCGTACTGCGCATTATAAAAAGTGGCAGCCCGCACGGCCAGCGTACCCAGGCGCTGGGCACTACTATCTACTTCTCCCGGCTGTACTACTCGCACGGCGAGCCCGCGCGGGCTCCGCGCACGCCAAGTGGCTAAGTCAGGCGCGCCAAAAAGCCCCAATTGCCGGGCGGCCTGCTGGTGTAGTGTCCAAGTACCAACCCGCTGACGGCGCACTTGACCCGAGCCTACGAGGTCGTAGTCGGGCGGCAACTGAAGGTGCAAGGCGTAGGCCGTAAGCTGAGTTAAGGGAGCGCGGCAACGCAGCGGCAGCAGGCCTAGACGTTCGGTCAGTTCTACCCACGACGCGGACCAGGAGTGAATGGCTTGGGGCAGTGGGCTAGCCGCTACCCGACCGGCATAAGCTAGCTGAAAGCGGATGCTAGCCCCTGACCGCGCCGTGGGCCGCAAGCTAATGGTCAACGTATCCCCGTTGCGGGTGCCGGACCGTTGGGCAAAAGCTTGTATCTGTGACCCATGCACAGTTTGCACTATTAGGCCGGGAGCCAGTAAGAACTGAAGCGTAGTGGGCCTAGGACTGGCCTGTACCCGCCAACTGCCTTGTGCCTGGACGTTCCCTGTTCGAGGGTCCAGAACGAGGGCCATTCGACACCGGTCCACTAGGGGGGGGAAGTTTGTTTTAGTCAGCGAGGTGCCATGACTAGTCAGCGAGGTACCAAGCAAGAGCATCATTATCAACCAGTACATTGTTGGTAGCATAGTTTGTGATAAAACGCGCATTGTGACATGACAATAGTCGTTACGTTCGCGGCATTAGCACAGCAGGTGAAGTAGCAATTACTAGGTGTATTTTCAGACCTATCACAGAAAAAGAATACTAATCTGCCCGCGCCTCAGTGAGAGGCTCAAAACCACACTGATTCCAAGTTGTGTCCGGTAAGTTACATTATGTAAAGATGATTTTTCCGCAAACAAGAAAGAACAAACTTTCTGCACTGTCCTTTCAGGAATGCTATTTCATCCGGTTACCCGCATTTGCTTAACGTGCTGAGTTTTCTGTTTTCTGAGAGGACCCCAGACGGCGGCCAGCGGCCGGGCCTGTTATCTTTACTATCCGCCTACTTGTTACCGCTATTTTGAGTCTCGCTCTCGACTTTATTTCTCCCGCGGCGGCCCCGGCGGCCGACCGGGTTACCCTGTTTGCCGACGTTATTCTGCCCCTGCCCCTGCCCCGGCTCTACACCTATCGGGTGCCGTTTGAGTTGAACGACAATGTGGTGATTGGGGGCCGCGTGATTGTGCAGTTTGGGGCCAAAAAGACGCTCAGCTGCATTGTGGCGGCCGTGCACGAAACCCCGCCCGCGAATTATCAGGCCAAGTACATCCTCGAATTCATCGACGATGCGCCCGTGGTTACCCAGCCGCAGCTCAAGCTGTTTCGCTGGATGGCTGATTACTACATGTGTACCATCGGCGAGGTGATAAACGCGGCCCTGCCCTCGGCGCTGAAGCTCAGCTCGGAGTCGCGGATTCAGCTGCATCCGGGCTTTTCGCGGGAGGAAAACGAGTACCCGCTCACCAAGCAGGAAGAGCTGATTGTGGACGCGCTGGGTGCCACCGAAGAGGGCAAAGCCCTGACGTTTACCGAAGTGGGCGACCTGCTCGGCATCACCTCCTTCCATAAGGTGATAAAGTCGTTGATGCACAAGGACATCATCTTTCTCTTTGAGCATACGGCCGATAAATACTCGCCCAAAGTGGTGAAAAAGGTGCGGCTGGCCCACCATTTCGTGTCGGAGGCTTCGATTGAGCAGCTATTCAATACCTTGGCCAGCAAGCCCAAGCAGGTAGATGTGCTGCTGAAGTACCTCCAGCGGGTGCCGGTGCATCAGAATGAGTATTCCAACCAGCACGGCATCGAGAAAGCGGCCCTCACCAGCAGCCCGCACCTATCGGCTTCGGCGGTGAATACGCTCATCAAAAATGGCGTGCTGGAGCAGTTCGACGTGGTAGTGTCGCGCTTTCCGCTCGAAAACGAGCCTACCGCCCAGCTGCATTTCACCCTGACGGAAGCCCAGACCACGGCGCGGGATGAAGTGATGGCGCACTTCGGCACCCAGGAAATTACGCTGCTGCACGGCGTTACGGGCGCGGGCAAGACTGAAATCTATATCGACCTCATTCGCAAGGCCATGGAGGGCGGCGGGCAGGTGCTGTACCTGCTGCCCGAAATTGCCCTCACGGCCCAGATTGTGACCCGGCTCATTCGCGTGTTCGGCTCACGGCTGGGGGTTTATCACTCCAAATTTTCGGACAATGAGCGGGTGGAAGTGTGGAACGGCGTGCTCTCGGGCCGGTTTCAGGTGGTGGTGGGGGTGCGCTCGGCGGTGTTTTTGCCGTTCGACAACCTGGCGTTGATTATTGTGGACGAGGAGCACGAATCATCCTACAAGCAGTATGACCCCGCCCCGCGCTACAACGCCCGCGAAGTGGCCCTGATGATGGCCAACTTCCAGGGGGCGAAGACCTTGCTCGGCTCGGCTACACCGTCGGTGGAAACTTACTACCAGGCCCGGCAGGGGCGCTACGGACTGGTGTCGCTCAGCAAGCGCTTTGGCGAGGCGGGGATGCCGGATATTGAGCTGGTGGATACCCGCAAGGCCCGCGAGCACAAAACGATGCACAACCACTTCACGGCCGATTTGCTGGGCGAAATCGAGCGCAAGCTGGGGGCGCAGGAGCAGGTCATCCTGTTCCAGAACCGGCGCGGCTACGCCCCCGTGGTGGCCTGCCAGGATTGCGGCTGGATACCCAAATGCACCAACTGCGCCGTGAGCCTGAGCTACCACAAGCACAGCCACGAGCTGCGCTGCCACTACTGCGGCTACCACGACCCGATGGTAACCAAATGCCCCGCCTGCGGCTCGCGGGCCGTGAAAACCCAGGGCTTCGGCACCGAAAAGATTGAGGACGACCTGAAAATAATGCTGCCCCAGGCCAACATCCAGCGGATGGATTTGGACACGACCCGTGCCAAAAACAGCTACCAGCAAATCATCGGCGACTTCGAGAAGCAGATAACCAACGTGCTGGTGGGCACCCAAATGGTAACCAAAGGCCTGGATTTCGCCAACGTGAGCCTGGTGGGCATCATCAACGCCGACAGCATCATTCACTACCCCGATTTCCGGGCCCACGAGCGGGCCTACCAGATGTTTGTGCAGGTGAGCGGCCGGGCCGGGCGCAAGGGCAAAAAAGGCAAGGTCATCATCCAGACCGCCGACCCGACGCAAGTGATTTTCGACAAGGTGATTCGCAATGATTACGTGGAGTTCTACAACTACGAAATCATGCAGCGCCAGGAGCACGGCTACCCGCCCTTCATGCGCGTCATCAAGATGACCGTGAAGCACGTAGACCAGGGCCTGGGCGAGCAAGCCGCCATTTTATTGACGCAGGAATTAGTCGACCGCCTGGGCCGGGCGGCCGTGCTGGGGCCGGAAGCACCTTACATCTTCCGCATTCGCAATTTCTATTTGCAGGAAATCACCATCAAGCTCGACCGCGCCCACACCGCGCTGAAATGGGCCAAAGAGCAGATTTACGAAGCCATGGAAGTGGTGCGCGACCGGAAGGAGTTCAAGCAGGCCAGATTGGTGGCCGACGTGGACCCAATGTGACCACGGATTAGCGCGGATTTTAGCGGATTGCACGGATTTTGTGGACGGGCAACCCGCTAGAGAAGACATAAAATCACCTTCATTCAAGCACGATGCGCCTGGTGAGCTGTTGATTGGAAGTCAACAATTGTAGTAAGTAAACCCCTCGGGGCAAATCTGCCAATTGCAGTGCGTGGGCCGTGGCCGTGGTACCAATTGCTTCGGTGCGAAGTAGCCGCCCCACGATGTCGCGCACTTCGAGGCGGGAAGGATACAGGTTGGGGGGCCAGTTGAGTTGCACCCGGCCGGTACTGGGGTTGGGATAGGCGCTGAGTTGGTTGTTGCTGGTGGCGCTATTGCGGCTGCTGAGCACTGTTTCGTTATCGTCGAGGGCCGCCAGGTAAGGGTACATCACTGTTGGATTAGTGCTGGCAGCGTAGAACGTGCCGAACGTCGCGTTGCCCCGAAAGGCCCCGCCCACGTAGAGGTGCCCCGCACCGTCGCTGGCCAGGGCCACGCCGGCTTCGGCGTTGCTGTCCGACCCGCCGTAGCCTTTCACCCAACGCAGGGCTCCGGTCGCATCGTACTTGGCCACGTACGCTTCGCTGGCGGCACCACTACCAGGCAGCACGGTGACGGCATCAAACGAGGTGCCCCCCGTAACTGAGCCACCCACGTACACCGCCCCCTGATTACTGGTAGCCACGGCCCAAGCTGCCTCCCTGCCCAATCCCCAGATGGGCCTCACCCAACTCAAGGTACCCTGCGCGTTATAGCGAGCCACGAACACGTCACCATTGCCTCGCGGGCCGTAGTCGGTAAGCGTCACGGCCGGAGTGCCGGGCGTACTGGTGAACGTGGCCGGGATGTTAGGTGCGCTGTTATTTCCGGTGTAGCCAAAAGTCCCGGTGACGAACACATTACCGCTACCATCGGCGGCTACGCCTTGGGCGTAATCATAAGCCGGGCCGCCTAGTTGCCGGCCCCATAGCAGGCTGCTCTGTGCGGTATACTTGGCCAAAAAAGCATCGCGGGCACCGCCGAACACTACCTGGGGGTCGATAATATCCGTAAAAGAGGTCTGACCATCCAGCGCAATGGCCCCGCTGAAGCCACCCGCGACCAGCACATTGCCAGCATTATCGAAGGCTACGCCGGTGATACCGGCTGTGTAGAACATTGAGGTGCTCAGCGTGGGCAGATGCCGCGCCCATAGTGGAGTGCCTGCCGCATCGTAGCTGGCCAGGAAGGCTTCGTTATGGTAATAAACGGAACTGCGGGCCGTCAGCGTTTGACTGCCGATAGTGAGGCTGCCCGTAAAATTTCCACCTACCACGACCGTTCCGGCTGGTGTCACGGCCACGCTTCTAATCTCGACCCGTTCGCCGCCCACTAGCTTGCGCACCCAGACCACGCGGCCGGTCGGGGTGTATTTAGCCAAGACAGCGCAAGCGAAATACCCCGTAGTAGCGGGAACACTCACGTAGACGGTATCCAGCAACACGTCATTTGAAATGAGGTAAGCAACGTAGCTGTTGCCAGTGGCATCCAAGCCAACGGCTGTTCCTAAGAATGCCGCACTTGATTGTGTGGGAGGAATTGTGCCAAAACTAGGCTGGAGCCATTGCTTGACTCCGTTACTACCCCATATGCCGGTGAATGCATTCGGGTAGCGACCAGCGAAAGAAGTGAACGTGCTGTTGTCGAGCGTCAGGTCTTCGGAGAAATAGCCCGTGGCTCCCACCAAGCCATTGGCGCACGCTACCCCGTTGGTTCGGTAGCCCCAGGTACTGGGTGGGGTGAAGCTCTGTCCGGTTTTTGCCCAGCGAAAGGTTTGGGCGTGAACTATGCCGGATATTGATAGCAGCAGCAACAAAAGAAGCAGATTTCTCATGGCACGAGTGCGTTATTCTACCTGTAATTTCTGCGAGTAGCTGCGGGTCGTGCTCACGAGCCGCACCACGTACAGCCCCGTGGCCAGCCCTACCAGCGGTATAGCTACCTCTCGCTCCCGACGCAACAACTCCCGCGCCGAAGACCAGACGCACTGCCCCCGCATGTTTAAGTAGTCGAACATGAGTATTCGGTAGTCAGACCCAATATTAAATCTTGATTGACAGTGCTTTGATGTCCGACTACTGACTACTTAATACTGGCTACCTACTTAGCAACTCTAACCGCTCAATATACTCGTCGGGACCGCCCCGCAACACGGCCACGGTACTGCCGGTAGCGGGGTTCGGGGCCAGTTCGACCCAGCCCGTGGCCCGCTCCGACAGAACGGTGGGCGGTGGGCGGTGGGCGGTGGGGATGGTTCCGTCTTACCGCTCGACCGCAAGGCCCATGTATTGGCGATGCAGGTGGTCGGCCCAACAGCCGTGATGACCGTAGGTGAGCACTGAAGTAGAGCAGCCCTGTTAGTTTCCATGACCAACTCATTATTGGGCGGTACGGCCAACTCACAAGTAATGGCAATGCTATTTCCGGCCGTTAGAGTGGCCTTTCCATACAAAGGAGCATCATAGCTGAAAGCAACCGGATTTGTGGTAAACAACAGATTGACGAATGCACCGTACCTCGCTACATGACCAGAAATAGACACCGGACTGACACCTGAAGATATTATGTTGCTAGTATTTAGGAGGTTAGTAGAACCTCTGTACAAACCGAAAGGCACGGAGCCTCCCAATCCTGACATGGTGCCAGACACAGTCGAAGAAGTAAAGATTTCGGCCGCATAATCTTGCACAAAGTAGATGGGAGCAGCATTGGCAGCGCCCCCAGTCCGGCGCATAGTGACAATGACGCGTACAAAGGGTTGGGTTCCGGTAACGTCGTCAGAAAAAGCGTTGAACCCAACTTGAGGGAAACCCCCAGCATCGACGAACGGCGTATGCACGAGGAGAATATCATCACTTGGGTCATCCGTTAATGGGTCGCCCAAATCGTAGGGGTCTGCTTCTAAGGCACCTGCCATTATTTGAGCTCGCACTAGGTTCTCAAATCTAAAATAATCAGTCTGTTCAGGGGCTTGTAGTTTACTGTAGGAAATTTTGAACATTATAGCAGCTTTTACAGCCGTTACTTCAATGCCTGCTGCCTTATTGCAAGTGAATTGCAAAGGTGTCAGCCGTAAAGAAACTGCTTCCTTTCGTAAATAGTAAGGACCACTCCTAAATGTCACGATAAGTTTCCTTATAATTCCTTTGGTAGAGAACCTGCTCAAGTCGGGGGGTGGCCGTAAGGTTGAATAGTCCCATCGGGCAGTCGTAATAAGGCTGATAGGTACGCCCATTTGTATTGGTAGCCGGGGCGAAGTTGTGTAGAGTGCCCGGCACCTGGGTCGAAAAGCCACCTACCTTTCCAGAGGTTTCAATGGTGCCCGTCAGTTTGATGGTGCCTGACGAAATGGTGGGAGCCACTTGCATCGGGGCAGCGGCCTTTTCTTCATCGGGCCACAAAACGCCCACCACGCTACCTATCATTGAAAAAGCCCCGCCTAGCATCCCAGCGGCGTTGAATATTCCTTTCAGCGCCCCAGCCGCATTGCTACTGGTTTGCTTACCCACGTATTTTGAGAGCTTCCAGGCCGCATAAAGCGGTTGTTTATCAGGCGTGTTGAATGCGCTCAAGCTAGTTGCTGCTTTCTCTGCCTTTTTGTTTAGGCCCTCGATTTCATCGCTCCAGCCACCTATCTTACCAAGAAATTTTGCGCTGCTGGTCAGAAATGATTTTGTTCCGGCGGCGTTATTTGTTTGCATACTGGCCGGGCCAGAGAAGCCGTAGCCCTCCTCCGGCTGCGGCTTGGTTGTGAACTGGAACGAGCCCCCCAAAACTGCGTTTGATGTGGTGATGCCGGATACGTCGAACTGTAGGCCGCTCTCGCAAAAATTTTGGTCAGCTACATTTGGGTCAAACGTCATCGTGAATTCGCCCATTATCCAGCCGTTGCCACCGCCGTACTTGCATACGTAGGTCATCATGTCACTCGACGTACCGGGCTGCGTCCGGTACTTATCGGGTGCTACCAGTAGCAGGTTAGCCATTGCCAGGACGGCGGTGCTGCGAGCGTTGCCGGTAGTAGCCGTAGCGTCATCAACACCTTGCTGTAAGCCGTCTGGTCTACCACATACATGAACACGCGCAACACACTGATGTAACGGTTGTAGAGCACAAAGTACGGGTCATCTACCGCGCCCAGATTACCGCCAAAATCCATTCGGACCAGTTCCCATCCTTTGGCCCGTCGGTAGTCTTGAGTAGTGCCAACGCGCATGATGAAGTCGGACGCGGCTCCTACCCACGGTGCCCGGAGGAACCGCACACCACCATTAAAAAGATTCGCAGTCCAAGCTTTGCAATACTGGGATTGCGTAAGGTCGTATTCCCAGTTCCAGTTTGCAAACGCGGTCGGAACATCGGAAAGCTGTGGAGTATACGCAACAGGGGCGACCGGTGCAAAAGCACGGTGGCCGCTAAGGGCAAACAGCAGCCACAAGGCCACTGCCCAGATTTTTGGGGTCGGTTTCATACGCTGAATCGGATTACTTCCGGGGAGCGGTCGCCTCCAGAACTGCCACTTTTTGGTTCAGCGCAATGACATAAAGCGTCAGTTCTTCCACCTTTTGCAGCAGCCGGGCGTTCATTTGACTGAGGTCGTAGCCGTCGCGCAGCACTTCGGTGGTGTTGGGCACGTCGGGCAGATGAGCATTGCGGGCAATGTAGTCGGCCAACTCGGGCAGTGGCCGCAGCCGGTAAGTGGGTGCGAACACATGGTCGGCCCAGCTCGATGGGCGGGTAATGTAGAGCGGCTGCCCGACGATTTTTCCGGCTACGGCCAGCTTGTAGTCACTGTGCAAGGTTGGGTCGGGCAGGGTTTGACCGATTTGAACTTTGCCATCTTTCGCTATGCGCATAGTGACATAAGTACTGCGAATTACATCACCGCTGATAGCTTGTGACGGGGCCCCCAGGGTACCCGCTGAAGGAATAGTGACGAAATTCATTCCTCCTGTCACGTCGCCGTATATCATGCCCCCACCGTTGTTTATGCCATCGGTATCAGCCACCCATTCCCAGTCAGCGCCAGCCGCACGGGGCTCCAAATTGAAACCCAAAAACGAAGTGCTGTATAAAGGGACAAAGTAGTTCCTGCCAAAACGAAACTTAGCGATACCAGAGCCAAAATTCTGAGCGGCAGCAGCGTGTGAATGGCAAAGTACCACTATCAAAACGCAGGCTCTCAGTAGACGCAATAGAATTTGTGGGTGGGTGGGGGTAGGAGAAATCTCATGCTGGTAGTTGTTTTGGTAGGCAGCCAATTATTTGACAAGCTGAATGTATGAGCGGACAGGCCAAAATACTCACTTAGATAAATATGTTTTTTTTGTATCCGCGTCTTTGCGAAAGGGCAGGCAGCTTTGAGATGGGCCAAGAAGTAGGTGCCGTGGAAGTGGTGCGCGACCAGAAGGAGTTCAAGCAGGCCAGATTGGTGACCGACGTGGACCCAATATGACCACGGATTAGCGCGGATTTTAGCGGATTGCACGGATTTTGGGGACGGGCCGGTGCGAACTCGTCAAGGCGAAAAAAGCCCCTTCTGAGCTTGCAGAAGGAGCTTTCCACTTATACAGCCTTATACAGCTGCCTTCGGCAACTCGCTTGGCTTACATCTGGTCGAGCAGCCACAGGATAATGAAAATCAAGCCGATGATGGCAATGATAGTACCAATCAGACCATTGAGCAGGCCCACCAGCAAGCCAACCAGCAGCAGGATAATACCGATGCGCAGGTTGCCGCTGATGCCACCGCTACGGGTAGTGGAAGCCGTGTTGTCGTGCTGACGGGCCGTGGCCGACTTCTGCATCAGCTTGTCCATTTTGCGGGCAACCTTATTCACCGCAATGCGCTGGATGACAGTCATTTTGCGTGTTGGGTCAGCTACCGTAGAAGCAGCGCCGAGACTGCCGGCCAACGCGACGGGCGCGGCAACGGGTTGCGCAGCTTTAGCAGCGGGCTTGGCAGCGGGGGCAACGATGGCTACCGTGGCTACCATGGCTTCGGGGCTAGCTTGGCAAGCAATGGCGGCGGGCTCGGTGGCCAAGGCGGACGTAGCGGCAGTGGCAGTTACAGCGGCAGGCACCGGCGTGGCAACGCGGCTTACGCCGTGGTACGAGCTGCCTTTGGGGAGCATGGCGTATTCGGCGCGGCTACAACTGCCCAGGGTCAGGGCGCAGGCGGCTACAGCGATGAGCTTTGCGAAGGGAGAAAAAAAGTTTTTCATGGGTATGCGGGGTAATGGTGAGCGTAATTGCCCGTTCTACGGGCAAACCTACAAACAGGTAATTGGGAAGCCATATTTTCTTGCTGTTTGCCTCGAATAATATCGGCTGGTGGGTAAGCCCAACCGTTGCCGCTGGTAGGCTTTCCTACTGAACGCGCCACCTGCGAATGCTGTTGACAAAGTCAAATGTGCTTACTTGCAAATCGTATGAGGTACTGTTTTTTAACCTGGCAACAGATATTACTTGGCGTGGGTACGGGTGGTGTGGCTGGCGTGCTGGTACTAAGCTGCACCCAACTGCCTGCCGAAACCCGTCCTTCCGCAGCCGTCGAGCAACACCTTTCGGCATTGGTTAAAACCGATACCAGCGGCTACGAAACGGCACCGCCCCGCGACCCCAACGGCATTGGCACCTATTACCTGGGCCGTCAGATTGCCCATGTAATGGGCCACGAGGGTGCTAGCTGGCTGGAGCGCAACGGCCGGCGGCAGGAAGAAGGCACCGATATATTGTTAAGAGAACTAAAGCTGAAACCCACCGATGTGGTAGCCGATATTGGCGCGGGCACGGGCTTTTTCTCGTTTCAGCTTGCCAAAAAGGTCCCCAAAGGCCAAGTGTTGGCCGTCGATATTCAGCCCGAGATGATTGCGGCGCTGCAGGAAAACAAGCGCCGCCTCCACGCCCCCAACGTGCGGCCCGTGCTGGGCACCACCACCGACCCCGCCCTGCCCGCCGACAGCGTGGACGTGGTGCTCATTGTAGATGCCTACCACGAATTCGACCACCCGCGCGAAATGGGGCGGGCCATTCGGCGGGCGCTGCGCCCTGGCACCGGCCGCCTGGCCTTGGTCGAGTACCGGGCCGAAGACCCGAATGTGCCAATCAAACGCATTCACAAAATGAGCGTGGAGCAGGCCCGCAAGGAGATGACCGCCGTGGGCCTGGAGTTTGTGGAATCAGTGGAAACGCTGCCGCAGCAGCATTTGCTGCTGTTTCGCAGGAAGTAGAACTTGTACCCCAATTTTTTATTTCGGCCGGCAGGAGCATGGGCGCAAGCTTATGGGAGGAATTGACTTTGCTTTTTATGCTCACTGAGTCGTTCTGGCGGCCGAAATGAAATTTCAGGATGCAAGTTTTGCCCGACCTTTGTGGGCATGAACCCCGACCCGCGCCGCCTTTCCATTCACGATTTTACTTACCCGCTGCCCTCCGAGCGCATTGCGCCCGAGCCCCTGCCCGACCGCGCCGCCAGCCGTCTGCTAGTAAGCCGGCACGGCCAGCTGACCGACAAGCACTTCCGCGACCTGCCCGACGAGCTACCATCTGGTTCGCTGTTGATTTTCAACGATACCCGCGTGGTGCGGGCGCGGCTGCTGGCCCGGCGACCCACCGGCGGGCAAGTCGAGCTGTTTTGCCTCGAACCCGTGGCCCCGCACCGCAGCCTGGAGCTGGCCTTGCAGCAAACCGGCCATTGCACCTGGCGCTGCCTAGTGGGCAACGGCCGCCGTTGGAAAGAGGGACCCGTAACGCTCGAATTTGGGGCGGCCGATGGCCAAACTGCCACTCTGTGGGCCGAGCGACAGGCCCAGGAAGCTGGCACCGCGCTGATTGACTTTCGCTGGGAGCCGGCCGCGCTGCCGTTTGCCGAGGTGCTGCGGGCCGCCGGCCACCTGCCCCTGCCGCCCTACATAGCCCGGCCCAACACGGCCACCGATGCCATCCGCTACCAGACCGTGTACGCCGCCGCCGAAGGGGCCGTGGCCGCCCCTACCGCCGGCCTGCACTTCACCCCCGAGCTGCTGGCCAAGCTGCGCGCCCAAGGCGTGGCAACCGGCCACGTAACCCTGCACGTAGGAGCCGGCACCTTCCAGCCGGTGAAGGCCGACCACATGGCCGGCCACCCCATGCACACCGAGCCTATTCTGGTAACGGCCGCGTTGCTGCGCCAGCTGCTGGCTCACCGGCCCCGGCCCGTAATTGCCGTGGGCACCACCAGCCTGCGCACCCTCGAAACGCTGTACTGGCTGGGCGTGGGCCTGCTGCAAGTGCCCCAACAGGGCCAGCCCGCCGCCGATGGCAGCCTACCTGAATTGCTCGTGACGCAGTGGCAGCCCTACGACCTGGCCGCAGCTGCGGATACTATCAGCCCGGAAACGGCCCTTACGGCGCTGCTGAGCTACCTCGAAGCCACGGGCACCGACACGCTACAGGCCAGCACGCGGCTGCTCATCGCGCCGGGTTATCGGTTTCGAATGATTGACGGGCTCATCACCAATTTTCATCAGCCCGAAAGCACGCTGTTGTTGCTGGTGGCAGCCTTGTTGGGGCCGGGCTGGCGGGCGGTGTACGACCACGCGCTGGCCCACAGCTACCGCTTTCTCAGTTACGGCGACAGCTCGCTACTGCTGCCAGCCTCGGCTTAAA